>JAIUNA010000023.1 GCA_022565265.1 Roseinatronobacter sp.
TCGCAATCTCTTCCCCCTCGCGCCAATAGCTGGAAATTTGCAGGATCGACGGGCCAGACAGGCCGCGATGGGTGAATAAAAGCCCCTCTTCAAACATGGCCTTGCCACAGCGCACCCGCGCGGCCAGCGACAGGCCCGCAAGCGGGCGCATCAATTCCAACTGCTCGGATGTAAAGGTCAGGGGAACAAGGGCGGGGCGCGTTTCTACAATGGGCAGCCCAAATTGTTCGGCAATCTGATAGCCAAACCCGGTTGCGCCCATTTTCGGAATGGATTTTCCGCCTGTAGCCACCACAAGGCGGGGGGCCTGCAATGGCCCGGCGCTTGTCTCTACCCGAAAGCCGCCATCATGGCTTACGCCTGTAATCTGCGTGCCCAGCATCAGATCAACACCCGCCTTGGCCAGATCGGCGCACAGCATGGCAATAATCTCGCGGGCAGACCCGTTGCAAAACAATTGCCCAAGGGTTTTCTCATGCCAGCCAATGCCCGCACCATCCACCCGCGCAATGAAATCATGCTGCGTATAACGCGACAAGGCAGAGCGCGCAAAACGCGGGTTGTCCGACAAAAAACAGTCGGGCCGGATATCCAGATTGGTAAAATTGCACCGGCCCCCGCCAGAGATGCGGATTTTCTCGCCCGGCGCTTTGGCATGGTCTATCAACGCCACGCGGCGGCCCCGGCGGCCTGCCTCTATCGCGCAAAACAGGCCTGCCGCGCCTGCGCCCAGGATGATCACATCATAACCCGTCATGCGCGCGGTATCCCATGGGCGCACCCGCCCGCGCCCTGCGGGCACGCCCTGCCGCGCGGCCCGGCGGTGCGCAAGATCACCGCGCGTGCAAGGCTTGGGCGAGGCCCAAAGGCAGGGCGTTCTGCCCTCAAATATCCCTTACTCCACATCACTGCTCTGGCGCGTCCACATCGCGGCATAACGCCCGCCTTTGGCCAACAGCACTTCATGGCGGCCTTCCTCGGCAATGCGCCCGTCTTCCAGCACGATAATCCGGTCTGCATCCACCACAGTGGATAGCCTATGCGCAATGGTCAGAACTGTGCGCCCTTGGCCCATCTGGCGCAGGCTTTCCAGTATGCTTTGCTCGGTCTGGGTATCCAGCGCGCTTGTGGCCTCGTCCAGCAGCAGGATGGGCGGATTTTTCAGCAAGGTGCGCGCAATCCCCACGCGCTGTTTCTCGCCGCCCGACAGCTTCAACCCGCGCTCGCCCACAGCCGTATCATAGCCTTCCGGCAGCGAGGCAATAAACTCATGTATCCGCGCGGCCCTTGCTGCCGCTTCAATCTCGGCCTGTGTCGCCCCTTCGCGGCCATAGGCGATGTTATAAGCGATTGTATCATTGAACAGCACTGTGTCTTGCGGCACCACGCCGATTGCCCCATGCAGGCTGGATTGCGTGATCGCGCGCAAATCCTGCCCATCAATGCGGATGGCCCCGCCTGTCACATCATAAAACCGGAACAGCAAACGCCCTATGGTGGATTTCCCGGAACCAGAGGGGCCGACAATGGCCACGGTCTCGCCCCCTGCAAGTGTCAGATCAATCCCTTTCAGGATGGGGCGCGCGGCATCATAGCCAAATGTCACCCCCTCAAAGCTGACAGTCCCGCGCCCAACCTGCAAGGGTATGGCATCTGGCGCATCGCGCACATCGGGCGGTTGATCCAGCAAATCGAACATCTCACCCATATCCACCAGCGCCTGACGGATTTCGCGGTATACCGTGCCCAGAAAATTCAGCGGCATGGTAATCTGGATCATATAGGCATTGACCATCACGAAATCGCCCACTGTCAGATCGCCGCGCTGCACGCCCATCGCGGCCAGCACCATCACCACCACCAGCCCGGCCGTGATCAGCAGCGCTTGCCCGAAATTCAGGAAAGCCAGCGAGTAATTGGTCTTGACCGCCGCTTCCTCATATTGCGCCATCGCGCCATCATAGCGCCGCGCCTCCATCCCTTCGGCGTTGAAGTATTTGACGGTTTCAAAATTCAGCAGGCTGTCTATCGCCTTTTGGTTGGCGTCTGTGTCTTGCTGGTTCATGATCCGGCGCTGGGTGACGCGCCATTCGGTAATGCGAAAAGTGAACCAGACATATAGCGTGATCGTCACCACCACGGCGACAAGATACCACACATCGAACAGCCAGAAAAAGATGGCCGCAATCATCAGCAATTGCAGGATCAAGGGAAAGATCGAGAACAACAGAAACCGCAGCAGAAATTCAACACCCTTCACACCGCGTTCGATAATCCGGCTCAGGCCTCCGGTTTTGCGGGTAATGTGGTAGCGCAGGCTCAGGCGGTGGATATGCTGAAAGGTTTCAAGCGCCAGCTGCCGCAAGGCGCGCTGGCCCACACGGGTGAAGAAGATATTGCGCAATTCCTGAAAGCCGATTTCCATCAGCCGGGCCACGCCATAGGCCACTGTAAGCCCCACAGCGCCGATGGCCAGCATCCATCCCACGCCTTCACCCGCCAGCGCATCCACAGCCGCCTTGTAGAAAAAAGGCGTGCCCACTGCGACAATCTTGGCCAGCACCAGCATGACCAGCGCCAGCACCACGCGCCGGCGCACCCATGCCATGCCCACAGGCCAGAGATAAGGCGTCACACGGCGGATCGTGCGCCAACCGCTGGCGCGCTCCTGCTGCGCGGTCGGGGTGAATGGCTTCGCCCCTGTCGGGGCGGTATCGGGTGCGGACATGTCAGCTTTCCTGCTAGTTCCGCTGTGTTCTAGGGCGCGGCTGCGGAAATGACCAGAGCAGCGCCGCCGCCAAAGCGCCGCGCCTGCAACAGCGCCTGCCGAACATGCGCGCCCCGGCCAAACGGCCCGCCGCTGTCACTCGGCAGGGCGCGGCACCACAAACACCTGTCCCGGATAGATCAGATCAGGATTGCGGATCTGGTCGCGATTGGCCTCGAATATGCGCATGTAGCGCAGGCCATCGCCATATTCCTGCTTGGACATGCCCCACAGCGTATTGCCCGGCTGCACCACCAAGGCTTGCGGGCCAGAGGCCTCGCGCGCGATATCGGGGGTCACGCGTTCAAAGGGGATTTCCGCGCGCGATGTCACTTGTGCCTCTGTGTCCAGTTCATCCACCCGCAGGCGGTATACCCCGCGCTCTATGCCATCCAGCTGGGCTTGCCAGTTGCCATCTGCCGCCGCACGGGCGCGCAATACGGGCTGGTTATCCAGATAAATCTGGATATCCGCGCCCCCTGTGGCACTGCGCCCGCTGATTGCCACTTCGCCGCGCGCATCATAGACAACGGCATCAATGCTCACATTGCCCGCGCCAGTACCCGGCGCAGGGCCAAGCACCTGCACTGTCCCGTCAGAGCGCATCAGAACCGCCAGCGGCGCGGCCTCTTCCTCGGCTTGTGGGGCGATGGGCAGCTCGGCCAGCACATTGGGGCGCATGGGCACAGCCGTTGCGGCTGTCTCTGGCAATTCCGGCACCACATCCGCCCCGATCTGCGTATCGGCCAGCGCAGCGCTGCGCGGGGCCAACATCAGCGTATCGCGTGCTCGCAACCTGTCGCCACTTGCAAGGCGCACTTCCAGCGCCAGCACGCGCGGCTCTGTGCTGTTGGGGATATCAAACATCATCACAAATTCGCCGCCATCCGTGCTGACGGTCTGGGCGGCCTGCACCTCATCCACCAGCGCGGCAACAGCGCTTATGGCCGGAGCCTTGCCTGCAATCAGCACATCCCCCAATTCGGTTACGCGCACCACATCGAAACTGGGCGCCATCTCTGCACCGGGCCGGGCAAGGGCGAGGTGCATGGCAGGGCCATCTTCGGCCTCTGGGGCCTGTTGCATAGCCGGATCAACCAGCGCCACAGAGGGCACCTGTTGTGCGGTACCATCAACTGTAGGCGCCGCAGAAGAGACAGCCAGCGCCGCTGGCTGCGGTTCGGGCGGGGCAACGGCGCTGGGAGGGGCCGGTGCAACCTGTGTTTGCGGGCCAAACAACTGATAGCCCAGCAGCAAGGCAACCAGAACAGCCCCCGCCGCGAAACCCCATTGCGCCGGACGATCCTTGGGCAGAAAATTTACCATCGCGCTTCCCCAAAAAGGCGCGATCGCGCCTGTGCTTGCAATACATTAGCAATCTGGCTAACCGGGTGCAAAAGAATTTGCTGCACGGAGATACCCCATGCCAAAAGCGGCCCGTTCCATCTGCGTCTTTTGTGGCGCGCGCCCCGGTTCGGATGCTGTTTTCATGTCGGAAGCCCGTGCGGTTGGCACAATGCTGGCGCAAAAAGGCCTGCGTCTTGTTTATGGCGCGGGCGATGTGGGGATCATGGGCGAAACTGCCCGCGCGGCCATTGCGGCAGGAGGCGATACAATGGGGGTTATTCCCACCCATCTGATGCAGGCCGAACAGGGCCGCCGCGATCTGGGTACCTTCGTGATTACCGAAACCATGCACGAGCGCAAGAAAGTGATGTTCGCCAATTCCGACGCCATCCTTGTGCTGCCCGGCGGCGCCGGGTCGCTGGACGAGTTTTTCGAGGTGCTGACATGGCGGCAACTGGGCCTGCATGCCAAACCCATTTATATTCTGAATTCGGGCGGATATTGGGGGCCACTCGTGGCGCTGGTTGATTATGTCATCGCACAAGGCTTTGCAGAACCAAGCCTTCGGGAGTTTTTCACCCTGCTGCCCGATCTGGCCGCGCTGGAAACGCGCCTTGCGGAATTTGCTGGCTAAATCGCCCTGCACCGCCATTTTCCGCGCCACACAACCTATACGCGTTTACAGGATGATAAAACAATAACAGGTATAGTGGGGCCTGATTCGGAACTGTGCGGATTAGCTGACCAAACCACCCGGCCCACCAAGCCGCGCGCCAATATTTACAATATTTCGGACACAATTTTGCCAGATTACGCAATTAACCAAGGATCAGGAAACAATGGGGGAAATCCCGGCGTACTGAATGATGACAACAACGCATTCTCCCTTGAATGAGCAAAAGAGCATGTGATTATGATTACGGAAAGATTAACCTCGCGGCCATTTGGGCTGTGTGCCAACCCGAAATGAGGGGCAGGGGCTGACATGGGCAAAAAAGGGGGGTGGCAGAACCTCCTGCCATTGGGCCAGCGGACTCAGCCTTCGTAAGGTTGGAATCTTAACAAATGTCACGGGCGCGGTATCGCGCTTTGGAAATTTTGAACGAACGCAACCGCAGGGGTGCGTAAAATTATTGGGGCGCCTGACATCGTGGCAGGCCGCGCACACCTTCTGGGCAGTGGCACAAGATCGCTCAAGGCGCGCGTGGGTGGAAAGGAATTGTGAGATGACAAAATTACTCAAGGGCAAGGCCACTGTAACAGGCCGCATGTTCGTGGATACGAATGGCGACAATACCGAACTGGCCGGGAATGGCTGGTACGAGCCGGGCCTTGCGGGCCAAACCGTTACGCTGGTCAACAAACTGGGCAAGGTTGTCGCAACAACAACAACCGACCATGCGGGCATATACACCTTCACCAATGTGCGGGGCAGCACCTATTACAAGGTTGTCTTCCCCACAACTGTTGATGGCATGCCGCTTGTCCAGAAGGGTGTTGGCACGCCAGATGTTGACAGTGACGCAAACCAACATACCGGCAAGACCGATTTCTTCAAACTTGGGCATAGTGAAACCAGACGCGAAATAGATGCAGGTTACGCCGATCCACGCACGGCAGGCCTGACAGGGCGCATGTTCAAAGACACGGATGGCGACAATACCGAACTCGCCGCCGATGGCAATTTCGAACCCGGCCTGCCTGGCCAGACAGTGCTGCTGCTGGATGGCAACCACAATGTGGTTGCCACAACCACGACCGACCATGCTGGCATCTACACATTCACCAATCTGCCCGCTGGCACCTATGTCGTGCAATTCCCCACCTCTGTCGAAGGCAGGCCACTTGTCGAGAAAGATGTGGGCGAAGGCGGGTTCAAGAACGGCCTTCCGGGCTTCACAATCGACAGTGACGCCGATCAGCAAACTGGCAAAACCATTCACATCAATCTTCAAATCGGGCAATTCCAGGGTGAGGTTGATGCAGGCTATGCCTTTGGCAACACAGACCCAGAAGCAAATAACGATCTGTTCTCAACCGTGATCGGCGTTCCGGTCAGCGGCAATGTTCTGACAAATGACACAGATCCAGATGGCGACACCCTGACAGTAGAGGGCATCACCCAAAACCCTGCGAATGGCACGGTCTCGATTGCGCCAAACGGGCAATTTACCTATACTCCAAATCCCGCCTTTTCCGGCCCCGACCAATTCACCTATCGTATCAGCGATGGCAAAGGCGGCTTTGATACCGCACAGGTTTTCATCACTGTGCGCCCCACTGTGGTGGATGGAGAGGCCTGCCAGAAAGGGGCATTCAATCTCGACGCCTATACCCCGATCGAGCGGCAAGTTCCCAATGCGGTTGATGGCTCTATCCCCGTCTCCAATATCAATGCGCAGGCGGGCGATTTCATCACCTTCAAGAATGCAGGTGTCACCGCCGACGGAACGGTGGTCGAGGCGCGGATGACCCTCGTCTCCAAATCCAGCAATGACCTCAAAGTCGACATGGCTGTAGAGGGGCGTTTTGACGAAATCTATGGGCTGCGGCTGAACGGAAACAACAATAACGCGATGGAAGGCCAGACAGCCACGCTGCGGCTGGATTTCTTCAATCAGGCAACGGGCCAGCCCATCAACTTCAACCCCGTGGTATCTTTCGGGGATCTGGATCAAGAGCGCGGCTCTGAAGTCATCACGATCAATGATCCCAATCTGGCCAATGTGGCCGTCTCGGCGGATTCAAAGATCGCAATCAACTATGATGGCAATAATTTCGTGCGCGGAGCGGGCACATCGCCATCTGACAATGACCCCCTCTCGCCACAAGACCAATTTGCCGCGCTCTATGACAATACCAATTCAATCACCTTCACAGTCACCTCGCGCGGCTTCAATTCCGGTATCACCTTCCCCAAAGCCAACCCGGAAAACCTGATTGCCCTGAAAAATGATGCCCCCGATGCAGTAGATGATGTCTTTGAAGGGCTGAATGACGCCCCCATTGTCGGCAATCTGCTGAACAATGACAGCGATCCTGACAAGGATAAAATCTGCGTCATCTCGAACACTGACCCCGCAAATGGCACTGTCACCGTCAATCGGGACGGGACATTCACCTATACACCAGAGTCGACCTTCTCCGGGACTGACAGTTTCACTTATGAAATCAGCGATGGCAAAGGCGGGCGCGATACCGCAACTGTTACCCTCCGCGTCAATGCGTCCAATTCGGCACCAGAGGCAGCAGATGACACTGTTCTTGGGCAAGCCGGGGGCGCGATCACAGGCTCGGTGCTGGACAATGACACCGATCCCGATGGCGATCCGCTGACAGTGGTGGGCAATACCAACCCCGCAAATGGGCGGCTGTTCATTGGGCAGGATGGCAAATTCGCCTATGTCCCCAATCCCGGCTTCTCCGGCGAGGATGCCTTTACCTATACTGTCTCCGATGGCAAAGGCGGCCCCGATACAGCCACAGTCACCATCCGCGTCAATTCTGCGCCAGAGGCCAATGACGACCCGGTTCTGGTGCAAAAGGACGGTTCTGTCACTGGCAATGTGCTGGACAATGACCGCGATCCCGAAGGCGGCCTCCTGACGATTGTGGGCAATACCGAACCCCAGAACGGCACACTGGTTCTGAACCCGGATGGCAGTTTCACCTATACCCCCGATCCCGATTTCGCGGGCGAAGACAGCTTCACTTATGATGTCAGCGATGGCGATGGCGGGATCAGCACTGCAACCGTAACCCTGACTGTCAACGCCGCGCCAGAGGCCAATGACGACCCGGTTCTGGTGCAACAAGGCGGCTCTGTCACCGGCAATGTGCTGGCAAATGACACCGATCCCGATGACGATCCGTTGACAGTGGTGGGCAATACCGACCCCGCCAATGGCAGTGTCTTTGTGCGCCCCGATGGCACATTCGCCTATGTCCCCAATCCCGGCTTCTCCGGCGAGGATGCCTTTACCTACACTGTCTCCGATGGCAAAGGCGGCACCGATACAGCCACAGTGGCTGTGCGCGTCAATGCTCCACCCAGCGCAGTCGGCGAAACCGTTCTCACCCAGAAGGGCGAGGCGATCACGATTGATGTGCTTGCAACTGACATCGACCCTGATGGCGATACGCTGAATATCGTCAGCTTCACCCAGCCCGCGAATGGCACAGTTGAAAAGGGCAGCTTGATCTACACGCCCGATGAGGACTTTTTCGGCACTGACAGTTTCACCTACACGATCAGTGATGGCAATGGCGGGCTAAGCACAGCAACTGTTGTTGTGGTGGTCAATGCTGCACCCAGCGCGCAGGATGACACAGCCCTTGGCCAGATAAACGGGCCGATCACTGTAGATGTGCTGGCCAATGACACAGATCCGGATGGCAACCCGTTGCAGCTTACCGCGGTCAGCGAGCCTGAAAATGGCACTGTGGCAATCAACCCGGATGGCACACTCACCTACCAGCCCAACCCCGGCTTCTTTGGCGAGGAAACGCTTACCTACACTGTTTCCGATGGCCGTGGCGGCGAAAGCACGGCAACTGTCGTCTTCCGCGTCAATGCCCCGCCCGCTGCCGCAGATGATACCGTCACAGGCGACACCACCAACCCGATCGCGCCGTTTCTGCCTATTGCGGGCAATGTTCTGGCCAATGATACAGATCCCGATGGTGATAGCCTGCGCGTCATCTCTTTCACACAGCCCGCCACTGGTCAGGTTGTCGTGGGCGAGGATGGGAATTTCATCTATGATCCGCAAGGGTTTGTGGGCGATACCAGCTTTACCTATGTCGTATCCGATGGGCGCGGCGGGGTATCGCAAGCGACAGTGAATGTGACAGTGCCCTGTTTCGCGGCGGGCACATTGATCACGACCGCCGAGGGGTTGAAACGCGTGGAAGAAATCCGCGCAGGCGATATGGTTCTGACCCGTGACGATGGCTTCCAGCAGGTGCGTTGGGCAGGCCAGCGCAGGATCAGCGCGGCAGAGATGGCGGATAACCCCGATTTCATGCCTGTCGTCATCGCAGCCGGGGCATTGGGCAATGGTCTGCCGCGCCGTGATCTGCGCGTCTCTCCGGGCCACCGGATGCTGATAAGCGGCACGCATGCCGAATTGATGTTCGGCGCGCGCGATGTGCTTGTAGCGGCTGGCGATCTGGTGGGCCAACCGGGTATCACGCAAGCTGCGGCACCTGTGACCTATGTGCATATCATGTTTGATACGCATCAGATCATAGATGCCGAAGGCGCTTGGAGCGAAAGTTTCCATCCTGCCGATGTCACGCTCAACGGGCGTGATCAGGCGCAACGGCGCGAATTGCTCGCGCTCTTCCCTGAATTGGCCTCGAAACAGGGCCAAAGCGGTTATGTTGCCGCGCGCAGGGTTCTGGCACGGCACGAAACAACGGCGCTGCTCTCGCTCTGAGCCAGTGTAAACATGGTGAAACAGGCCCCGGAAACGGGGCCTGTTTTGTTATGCGCAAGCCCCCAGCCCCCCCCAAACGCTGCTTTGACATGGATCAGTGACAGCCCGGCGCAGATATGGCATCACATCCGGGCCATGCCGATATGCAACGCCTGCGCGCGTCGGCGGGCCGCTTGGAGAATCCGCCCCGGATGGCCGGAGAGACCAATCAAGGGAGGTGACACAATGCCCCGCAAGCCCGGTGCCAAACTCCGCAGCGTGCCCAAAGCCCCCGCGCCCGCACCCTGCCCCCCCATTCCCACGCCGCCCGCCGCGGAAGACCACCCGCTCAAGGCGCTCGATCGCAACGCCATGGGCACGCTGTCGCGCCTTACCTCTGGCATTTCGCCCCATGCGATGCTGGATGCATGGGGTGATTGGGCCATGCATCTGGCCCGCGCGCCGGGCCGCCAGATTGAACTTCTGCAACGCGCGCAACAAAACTGGCTGAAAATGGCAGGGTTTACCGCTGGGCGCCTGACAGGCCAAAGCCCCAGCGCCCCCTTTGCGCCCGGAAAATATGATACGCGCTGGTCGCATCCGGGCTGGCAGCTTCCCCCCTTTGCACTGTGGCAGCAAGGGTTTTTGGGGGTGCAGGATTGGTGGCAAGCCGCCACAGCAGATTTGCGCGGCCTGCACCGCCCAAACGCCCAACGCAGCGGCTTTATCATGCGCCAATTGCTGGATACGGTTTCACCCGCAAATTTCCCTGCGCTGAATCCTGAAATTCTGGAAAAGACATGGCGCACAGCCGGGCGCAACCTGCTGGAAGGGGCGTTGCATTTTGCAGATGACGCCCAGCATATCCTGACTCAGGAACACCGCCCCGTGCCAGAGGAATTTGCCCTTGGCAAAGTGCTTGCCTGCACCGAAGGCGCGGTGATTTACCGCAATGAATTCATGGAGTTGATCCAATACAGCCCCACCACTGATACCGTGCAGGCCGAACCTGTGCTGATTGTGCCGGCATGGATCATGAAATATTACATTCTCGATCTGTCGCCGCATAATTCGCTCATCCGCTGGCTGGTGGGGCAGGGCTATACGGTATTTTGCATTTCATGGCGCAATCCCGGCGCAGAACAGGCGGAATGGTCGCTGGAAAATTACCGCACGCAGGGCGTAATGCAGGCTTTGGATGTGATCACGGATATCCTGCCGGGGGTGCGCGTGCATGCCAATGGCTATTGCCTTGGCGGCACGCTACTGGCGATTGCAGCGGCAACACTGGCGCGCGATGGGGATCATCGGCTTGCCAGTGTCACACTGATGGCCGCGCAGGTGGATTTTGCCGAAGCAGGCGAATTGCTGCTGTTTCTGGATGAAAGCCAAGTGGCCTATCTGGAAGATATGATGTGGGCGCAGGGCTATCTTGACCGGCCGCAAATGTCGGGCGCTTTTGCCGCCATCCGCTCGGAAGATCTGATCTGGACACGCGCAGTGCGCCGCTATTTCCTTGGAGAGCCGGATTTGCCCACCGATATGACAGTCTGGGTAAATGACACAACCCGCATGCCCGCACGGATGCATTCGGAATATCTGCGCGGTGTGTTTCTGGAAAACCGCATCACAGCCGGGCGCTTTGCCATAGAGGGGCGGGTGATTGCGCTCAAGGATATTGATGCGCCTGTCTTCGTGGTGGCCACAGAAAGCGACCATATCGCGCCGTGGCGATCGGTGTATAAAACCGCGCTATTCACGGATTGCGATTTGCATTTCGTGCTGACAAAGGGCGGGCATAATAGCGGTATCTTGTCCGAACCCGGCCATAAGGGGCGGCATTACCGCATTGGCCACAGGCAAGCGGGGGCGCATTATTGCGGGCCGGATGGCTGGTTTGCGGCACATGATCCGCGCGCGGGGTCTTGGGGGCCGGAAGCGGCAGAGCGGCTGGGCCAGCACAGCAGCACAGCTTTGCCCGCGCGCCAGCCGGGGGCCTGCCCCGATTACCCCGCACTTGAACCCGCGCCGGGGCAATATATCCACCAGATGTAGCGGGCCACACCCATAAAAAACCCCCGGCGCAATCGCCGGGGGCAAATTTTTCTACCTGCGTCAGATCAGTTCGGCAATTCTGCCGTGATCCCTTCAACATAGAAATTCATCGAGGCCAGAACCCCATCTTCGGCCACTTCGCCATCGGCCAGCCAAGGCGTGCCATCCTGACGGTTGATCGGCCCGGTGAAAGGGTGATATTCGCCCGCAGAAATCGCTGCGACCAAAGCATCGGCCTCTGCCTGCAACTCTGCCGGGATACGATCATTCCATGGGGCCATTTCAATAATTCCATCGCCAAAGCCCAGCCAAGAATTCTGCGCTTCCCATGTGCCATCAATCACGGCCTGAACGCGGCTGATGTAATAGGGTGCCCAGCGATCGACAATCGCGCTCAGATGGGCGGTTGGCCCAAATTCCACCATGTCGCTGGCCTGCCCAAAGGCCATCACGCCCGCATCTTCGGCCACGCGCACAGCGGCGGTGGAATCGGTGTGCTGCATGATCACATCTGCGCCCTGTTCGATCAGGGTTTCGGCAGCATCTGCTTCCAGTGCCGGATCAAACCACGAATATGTCCAGATAATGCGGAACTGCACATCGGGATTCACAGCCTTGGCATGCAGATAGGCCGAATTGATACCAGAGATCACAGCCGGAATCGGGTAAGAGGCGATATAGCCGATGGTATTCGTCTCTGTCATCTTGCCAGCAATATGGCCCAGAACCGCGCGGCCCTCGTAAAAGCGCGCATCATAGAGCGACACATTGGGGTGATCCTGAATATACCCTGTGGCATGCTGGAAAGCGACATTGGGGAAACGGCCCGCAACCGCGTTCACATCCGGCCCATAGCCGAAAGAGGCCGCGAAAATCACATCCGTGCCCGAAATCGCCATCTGGGTCATCACGCGCTCTGCATCGGCGCCGTAATTCACGTTTTCAACGATGGTGGTTTCCACCGCATCGCCAAAATGCGCCTGCATTTCGGCGCGCGCGCGGTCATGGCCAGCCGGCCAGCCAAAATCGCCCACAGGGCCGATATAGATAAAGCCAGCCTTTACGGTATCGGCAAAGGCGGGGGTGGCAAGTGCCGCTGTCAGCGCGGCTGCGGATAGCAGTTTTTTCATATGATAAGTCTCCCTAGTGGCAGCATTGGGCCTCAACCTGAGGCGTGGAACGGCCGGTTCAGCGAGCCGGGGGCATTGAGGCTCCCCCGCGCTTTGCCCGACGAAATCAGAACAAGCACAAAGATCGTTATCAGGTAGGGCGACATTGACAAGTACTCTACCGGTATCTTCACCCCTGCGGCTTGCAAATTAAGTTGCAAAACCACAACCCCGCCAAACAGATAAGCACCCGCAAGCGCGCGCCATGGCCGCCAACTGGCAAAGACCACCAGTGCCAGCGCGATCCAGCCTGCGCCCACTGTCATGCCCTCTGTCCATTGCGGCACGCGGATCAGCGACAGATACGCGCCCCCCAACCCCGCACAAGCCCCCCCAAACATGATGGCCAGCACCCGCACGCGTTTCACATGATAGCCCAGCGCATGCGCGGCATCATGGTTTTCGCCCACCGCGCGCAAGATCATCCCCGCGCGGCTGTATTTCAAAAACCACCAGACAGCCCCCACCAGCGCGATTGTCAGATAAACCACGATATCATGCGTAAACAGCGCCCGGCCCAGAAACGGGATGTCAGACAACACACCCAAATCCAGCTTGGGGGTGCGCGGGGGCGTAATGCCCACATATTGCTGGCCCAAAAGCGCTGTAAGCCCCAGCCCGAACAAGGTTAGCGCCAGCCCGGATGCCACCTGATTTGGCATCAAGGCTTGTGTCAGCAGCGCAAATAACAGCGATAGCGCCATCCCCCCCAGTGCCGCGCCCACAAAGCCAATCACGGGGCTGCCGGTATTGACCGCCACGATAAAGCCCAGACAGGCCCCCATGATCATCATCCCCTCGACCCCAAGGTTCAGAACGCCCGCTTTTTCCACCACCAATTCACCAATGGCGGCTAGCAGAATGGGCGTTGCCGCCACCATCAGCGCGGCCAGCAAAACCGCCGGATTGATTGATCCAAGGATCATGCGCGCACCCCCTTTGTCAGCCGCAAGCGGTAATTTGTCTGGAAATCCAATGCCAGAAGGAAAAACAATAGCATCCCCTGAAACACCTGTATCGCCGCGCCGGGAATTTGCAGCATCATCTGGCTCAACTCTCCGCCAATATATGTCAGGCCCAGAAGCAGCCCCGCCAGCACAATCCCCAGCGGGTTCAGCCGGCCCAGAAAAGCCACGATAATGGCGGTAAACCCATAGCCAGAGGCAAATTCTATCCGCACCTGCCCCGCCGGGCCAGAGACTTCGAACATCCCCGCCAGCCCGGCCAGCGCGCCCGATATGCCAAGGCAGATCACCACCAGCCGCGCAGGCGAAACACCCCCAAACCGCGCGGCGCGCGGCGCTTGGCCTGCCAGTTGCACATGATAGCCCAGCATATGCCGCGTCATCATCACATAGGCGAAAATCACCGCAATCAGCGCGGCCACCACGCCCCAATGCACGCCCGTATTGGCAAATAACTCTGCGTTATGGGCAGAGTCGTAGCGCCGCAAATCGCGCGAGCCGGGAAAGCCCGGAATATCGGGATTGCGCATCAGCCCCAGCGCCATGGCGGCCAGAATACGCTCTGCCACATAGACCAGCAGCAGCGAGACAAGGATTTCATTGGTATTGAAGCGCGTTTTCAGAATGGCCGGGATCATCCCCCAGAGAAACCCGCCAAAGGCCCCCGCCAGCACCATCAGCGGAAAGATATACCAGCCCGGTATCGGAAAACACGCCAGCGCCACGCCCGCCCCAAACAGCGCGCCCATGATATATTGCCCCTCGGCCCCGATATTCCAGATACCGGCGCGAAATACGATTGCCAGCCCCACCGCAATCAGGTTCAGGGGCGCAGATTTTATGAGCAGTTGCGGGCGCGAATAGCTGCCAAAGGTTTCTGAGAAGATGGGATCAAAAAAGATAAGCCGGATGGCAACCACCGGATCTTTGCCAAGGGCGGCAAACATCGCACCGCCTGCCAGCATTGTCAGCAACACGGCCAGAAATGGGTTGGCAATGCGCCAGAATTTCGAGGGTTCCTTGCGTTTTTCAAGCCGGATCATGCCGCGCCCTCATGTGCCGGCTGCATGTCATGCGCGCCCCCCATCATCAGCCCGATTTCATCCACTGTCAGCCCTTTGGCCGGGCGCACAGGCGACAGCCGCCCTTCATTGAGGGCTGCAAAACTATCTGCCACTTCCAACAGTTCATCCAGATCCTGCGAGATGACCACCACCCCCGCCCCTTTTGCGGCCAGATCCAGCAGCGCTTGGCGGATAAAGGCGGCGGCGGCAGCATCCACCCCCCATGTGGGCTGGTTTACGACAATCACATCGGGGGCGAGTTCAATCTCGCGGCCGATGACAAATTTCTGCAAATTCCCGCCAGAAAGCGCGCGGGCCAGCACATGAGGCCCCGGTGTGCGCACATCGAATTTGGCAATCACCTCACGCGCGAAGGCTTCGGTCGCGGCCCAGTTGATAAAGCCACGCTTGGCCAGCCCCTTGCGCGCCACACCAGACAAAAGCGCGTTTTCGGTCAGGCTCATATCCGGGGCGGCAGCATGGCCCAGCCGTTCTTCGGGGGCGGCGACCAGCCCGCGCACGCGCCGCGCATTGGGGCCAAGCTGGCCAATCCCTTCGCCTTTCAGCCGCACTTGGCCCGCAGGGGCCAGCAATTCGCCCGACAACATCAGCAGCAATTCATCCTGCCCATTGCCTGCAACGCCCGCGATGCCCAGCACCTCGCCCGCATGCAGTTTGAAAGAGATATCTTTCAGCGATGTTCCAAAGGCGTTGTTGGATTTCAGCGACAGGTTATCCACTTCCAGCAGCACCGCACCTTTGGGTTTGTCGGGCTTTTCGGGCGGGGTAAGCACCTGCCCCACCATCAATTCCGCCAATTCGCGCGCCGATTTTTCGCGCGGGTCGCATGTGGCCACCTTGCGCCCGCCGCGCAGGATCGTGGCCTCATCACAGAGCGCGCGGATTTCTTCCAGCTTGTGCGAGATATACAGGATCGCTGTCCCCTCTGCCGCAAGCTGGCGCAGGGTGCGAAACAGGATGTCCACCTCTTGCGGGGTCAGCACGGATGTCGGTTCATCCATGATCAGCAATTTCGGGTCTTGCAGCAGGCAGCGCACAATTTCCACGCGCTGGCGCTCGCCTGCAGACAGATCGCCCACCAGCCGCGTGGGATCCAGCGGCAAGCCATATTCTTCGGAAACATCCCGAATACGCTGCGCCAGATCGCGCAGGCTGGGCGGGTTTTCCATGCCCAGCGCCACATTTTCTGCCACATCCATCGCATCGAACAAGCTGAAATGCTGAAACACCATCGCCACGCCCGCGCGCCGGGCCTCGGAGGGTTGGGAGGGCGCATAGGGCTTGTCGCGCAAGATCATCTCACCCCGATCAGGGCGCACAAGCCCGTAAATCATTTTCACAAGGGTAGATTTGCCCGCACCATTCTCGCCCAGAAGGGCATGCATCTGGCCTTCGCCAATTTCAAAGGAAATATCATCATTGGCCAATACGCCCGGATAAGCCTTGGTCAGCCCGTGCAAACGCAAAAGCGGTTTGCGCATCATCTTCTCCCCATCCGCCGCAAGCTGCGTTCTTTTGTACAATCCGTATCAAGGGCAATCGGTGCAGGGAAGAGATTTCGACACAAGCGCCGCGCAACGCTGAAAACTTGACCCTGTCGCCCAATGCGCCATCTTGCGCGCCATGTTCATTCTTAGCCCCGAAACCGTTTCCAACCGCGAGGCGCTGCGCATCCGCTGGGTTCCGCGCCGCTATCTGGGGCGCACATGGCTTTGGCCGCGTGGTGGGGGCTGGCGGCTAAAGGCACGAATAATTTTCGAGGCCGAGGCGCTGCGCTATGCGCTGGTGCTGTCACCCTTCGTGATTGCGGCCTTTATCTGGCGCGAACAGGCGATTTTCATTGCACAGGCCCCCGTGCTGATGGTGCTGGCCATCTACCTGTTCGAGGCGCGTATATTGCGCATCCCCCGCGCGCGGCGGGGCGATCTGATGGGCGAGGACAGCGCCGATGCCGGGCTTGACCTTCTGCGCGCCCGCGCCCGTACGATCCTGACCCGCATCGCCGCCGCGCGGGGGATGACAGGCGGGCGGCTGCATCTGGTGATCGAACAATCAGACCTGTTGCGCGCACCGCCTCTGACGCTGGTTTCAGTGCAATCGGATGACGGGCCAGAGCTGTTGGCACTGACAGGGGAGGAACGCGCGCAGATTGCCGATACCCTGTTCACCCCGCCCCTGACAGAGCGCGATTTGCTGCGCATCGGGCTGAAACGCAAGGTGGAACTGCATGATCTGAGTTTCGAGCCTGCAACCGTTTCCGCCCATGCGCGCATGGCCGCGCTGATGGCACAGCGGCAGGCCAGCGGGTAAAGGGTTGGACAGTATCAGTTTGAGGGCATCGCAAGGGGAAAAGCCCCCTCACCGCTCAAGCGACAAGACCCGCCCAAAAGGCACAGGCCGCGCCGCAGCGCAGGCCCAAAGCACAGGGTAGCGCGGGGCCTGTTGTGGCATTGGGCCATCCAGATCGCTCAGCACGATCAGCGCATCGGGGGGCTTTTGTGCCAGATGGGCAAAGATGGGCCGGAAATCCGTGCCGCCCCCTTCCGGCAATGCCAGTTGCGCCACAGTCTTGCGCCAATCTGCGGGTTCCAAGCCGGTGATGCTGCGAATCTCGGTATCGAAAACAAGAAGTGTCGCACCCGTATTCAGCCGCCGCACAACGCCCCCGGCCTCTGCCAGAAAGCGGCGCAACAGGGGCATACTGACAGAGCCAGAGCTATCCAGCGCAATCGCCCGCCGGGGCTGGGGGCGCAGCGCTGTGGTGGCGGGCTGCCATGGCGCCACTGGCTCCCCCGCCGCCACCGCCTGCCCTGCCAGCGCCAACCAGCGCCGCGCGGGGCGCATTGGGCTTATGCCGGGGCGCGGCAATAGCCGTTGTGCCAGCCAGCGCCGCAACACCTGCTCCCATGGCACAAAGGGGCGCGGCAGATCGGCCAGCCGCAAGCCCAGCGCACCAAGCCCCACGCCCGCTGCACGCCCTGCCGCCAGCGCGCGGGCCAGATGGCCGCGCCAATCGCCCGCATCGGGGCCAGTGCCAGAAGGCTGCTCTCCGGCCTCTGGCCCCAGATCGGGGCGGAAGCCCTGCGCATTGGCCTGCGCGCGCACCAAGTCCTGTCCTGCGCCATCGCGTGCTTGCAGCTTGTGATATAGCCGCTCTGCATCCCATGCCGCCAGCACAGCGCCAGATGCTTCGCCCAATAGCTGCGAGGCCGTGAGTGCGGGGCGGGGCAGCGCGTGCCCTGCCGCCAGAATGGCGTCATTGACCAACCCGTCACAGGCAATCTGCCACAGATCGACGGCAAAATCTGCACCCTGCCGCGCCTGCATCGCGGCCATGCGGGCCGAATGCTGCAAGGCCACATGCAAGATGTGATGGCCCGCAAGACCAATCTGCACATGCTGCGCCAAGGCCCCAAAGCCCGGCCCATAGGAAATTTCGGTACCCACAGTCTGCACCAAATCCACACTGTCGCTGTCGCGGTGCCGGCACCAGAGCGCAAGTGCGGCAAGTGCGGGGTCGCATTCGGCCAGCGCTTGCAGCGCAGCCGTAGCGCGCGCCGAATGGCGCGGCTTAGCCAAGGCCCGCCGCCTCGCGCTCGGCCATATAGGCGGCATAGCTGCGCGAGGTGAGAAACGCCTCTTGCCAGCCCTGCTGCAAGGCGCGCGCAATCAGCAATTCAACCCCGTGCGTTCCCAGTTCCGCCAGCGGCATAGCCGCAAAAGCCCCGCCCCGCGCCCCGCCAAGCCCGCGCAATTCGGCCATGATCTCTATGATCCGTGGCAAGCAGGCAGCATCTGCGCGCGCGATCAGCGCATAGACAAGCGCTGTCATCCCATGCAGCGAAGGCGGATACAGCCCCGGCCTGTCACGCGCAGCCGCCTCCAGCAGCGCATCAATCTGGACAGTGGCCGCTATCTCATCAGCGATCAGGCGAAATTCGGCGGCCACGGCCTCGCCCAGCACACCGGCAAGCGCGATATTGCGCAAATCCCTGTCCGGCAGCGCCCCCATCAGCGCAGAGGCCCGCGCCCATGACCGTGGGGTGCAGGCGATCATCTCGCCCTCGCGCAGCGCGATTTCGGTTGTATCCAGACAATCGGGCCGGGTGCGGATAAAGGCGATCACTGCCGGATCAAGCCCCTGCGGGATAGCGTAATTCTGCACCCAATCCTCGGCATTGGCGGCAAGATGCAGATGGATCAGACGGTCTGACAATGCCGTGCCCATCTCATAGGCAATCGCGCCATCTTCCACCATATTGCCCGCCGCGACTACAAAGCAACTATCGGGCAAGACATGGCCGCCCACGCGCCGTTCATGCAACAGGCCATAGACGGTGGGTTGCAAATGGGGCGGCGCGGCTGTCAACTCATCCAGAAACAAAACCGAGGGGCGGGCGGGATCATCTGGCAAATCCTCTGGCCGAAACCAGACTGTGCGGCGGGTTTCCATGTCAAAGAAGGGCAGGCCGCGCAAATCTTGCGGCTCTATCGTTGTCAGGCGCAGATCATACAGCCGCGCGCCCATGCCCGCGGCCAAAGCCTGCACAATCTCTGTCTTGCCAATGCCGGGGCGGCCATGCAGCATCCAGCTTGCACGCAATCCGTGCCCGGCCTGCGCCTGCCAACCGGCCTGCAACAGCCGCAATGCCTGACCGGTCGAGATTGGGGGGGCGTTGACCATGACACCTCTCTGAAAATGCGATGTGATGCTATTTGGAGCGCGCCGCCGTAATGGCAACGCCCCTTGGTAGGCACCCCCCAAACCCGGACAAAGCTTTGCCTATGGCATATCAGATAACACTGCGGCGGGGGGCGGCCTGCCGCACGGCGCGTGCCAGTTCCGCCCCCGATACGGGCTTGGACAACACCGCCGCAAACTCCGTACAGACAGCATCATCCAACGTCTCAGGGCGTGCTGTTACCAGCACCGCGGGAATAGGCGGCTCCAATTGCGCAGCAAAACGCGCCAGTTCAAGCCCGTCTATCCCCGGCATATGCAAATCCGTCACCAGCACCGACCAAGCTTCCGGCATTTCTGACAGGATGTTTTGCGCTTCTTGCGGATCGGATTCGGCAAAAGCGATAGCACCCGCGCCATCAAGCATATCCGCAAGCACTTCGGCAACATCCAGCAAATCATCCACGACCAGAACACGCA
>JAIUNA010000024.1 GCA_022565265.1 Roseinatronobacter sp.
CCGCCATTAGCCTGCCCATCCCCAATGCCCGCCGCGACACCAGCCGCCCTGCCCCCATATAGCGCGAAGTTGTGTATCATTTCGATCTTTTGTCGAAAGAGCGAAATGCCGAACTGCTGGACAGCCGGCTGGAAGACCTGACCTATGTTGTCTTCGACACCGAAACCACGGGCCTGACGCCATCCAGTGACGAGATTGTGCAAATCGCCGCCGTGCGCCTTGTCAATGGCCGCCGCGTGCGGCGCGAAGTGTTTGACACGCTGGTCGATCCTGGCCGCCCGATCCCCCAAAGCTCGACCGAGGTGCACGGGATCACCGAAGACATGGTCAAGGGCGCGCCCACCATGGCCGAGGCTGGCAAGCGCTTTCACGAATTTGCGCGCGGGGCGGTTCTGGTGGCGCATAACGCCCCCTTTGATATGGAATTCCTGCGCCGCCACGAACCCGCCATTGGCGCAAGTTTTGATCACCCGGTTCTGGATACAGTGTTGCTATCAGCGGTGGTGTATGGGCAATTGGAACAGCATTCACTGGATGCCCTGACAGCGCGTCTGGGGATTACCATCCCCGAAGAGGCCCGCCATACCGCAATTGGCGATACCGTGGCCACTGCCGATGCGTTTCTCAAACTGATCCCGATGCTCAAATCGCGCGGGCTTGTCACCTTTGGCGATGTGCTGGGCGAAGTGCGCCGCCATGGCCGCCTGCTCAAAGACCTCAACACCCCATCCTGAAGCACGCAGCGCCCGATTAACCACATATTTGCGAGCCTTAAGGGAAGATTAAGGAATATTGCAGATGCTGATGCTGCGATCTCCGGGCCAGCCGGGGCGCGAATCGGGGTATCGGCATGGCGCAGGCAGTTCTTTTCGGGTTTATGACCGTCTTCTCTGCGGCGGCGATTGTTCTGGCCTCTCTTGCCATCCTGAACGGGCTACAGCGCAACAAGGCGCAGGCGAAATCCAGCCTTGCCGCTGTACAGATGGCCGCCTTCATTTTCCGCGGCGAAACACTGGTTGATTGTTCCGAACGGGGCGCCGCCCTGCTGGCCTCCCTGCCCAGCAAACATGGCCGCGACGCCCTGCCCCTCACCCGATTGATAGATTACCTTGTGCCCCGCTTCCCCCTGATCGAACAACAGCTTGCCGCCCTGCCCCATAACCGCGACCTGACCCTCCTGGCCGAAGCGGCGGCCCATCTGGAACTGAGCCTGTCCTATCGCAACGGGCTGACACATATCCGACTGTGCGATCTGTCCGAGGAAGGGGCGCTTCTGGCAGTGGACAGGCTAAGCTATGATGCTTTGCAAAAAGAACTTTTGCGCCTGCGCTGCGTGCTGCGCGACATGCCCAGCCTGGTCTGGCAGCAAGATGATGCAGGGCGTATCATCTGGGCCAATGCGGCCTATGTCCAGGCATTGCAGGCGCGGCACACTGCGCATGCACCGCTTTCCTGGCCCCTGCCCGATCTCTTCGCCCCGGCGCAGGCCAGCACACCCACCCGGCGCGCGCTGGAAATGGATGGCAAAACATATTGGTTCTCTCATAGTACCGTGCCTGCCGAAGGGGGTGTTACCCATTTCGCAACCCCGATCGATGCCGCTGTGCATTCCGAAACCGCCCGGCGCGAAACATTGCAACAGCTGACAAAAACCTTCGCCTCGCTGCCAATTGGTCTGGCCCTGTTCGATGCCGAGCGTCGGCTTGTCGTTTTCAACCCCGCGCTGGTGGATATGACAGGGCTGGAACCACTGTTTCTGGCCGCCCGCCCAAGTTTTGAACAACTGCTCTACGCCCTGCGCGAAGCGCGCATGCTCCCCGAACCCAAGGATTTCAATTCTTGGCGGCGCGCGATTCTGGATATGGAAAAAGCCGCGCAAAATGGCGATTATACCGAGGAATGGGCGCTGGAATGCGGCAAGACCTATCTTGTCACAGGCCGCCCGCAACCAGATGGGGCTTTCGCCCTGTTTTTGCAGGATATCACATCAGAAGCCATGCTCACCCGCAGCTTCCGCGCCGAAATCGACACCGCCCATAACGCGTTGGACAAACTTTCACAGGCCGTGGTCGTGTTCGGACTGAACGGACAGACATTGCTGGCAAATGCCCCCTATATCCGGCTCTGGCATTCAGACCCATGCGCCGATCTGTCCGATCGCGGGCTGGCCACGGCGCTGGAACACTGGGCCAATGCGTGCGAGCCTACGGCCTTCTGGGCGCGACTGGCCGAATTTGTCACCCTGCGCCTGCGCGAGGGCGAGGGCGCGGGCAAAGCGGCAATGCAAGACCTGACAGGGCTTGTGCGGCTACAATCTGGCGGGCGGCTAAGGCTGCATGCCAGCCGCCTTGCAGGCGGCAGCACGATGCTGTGTTTCACCCCAGAGGGCGCGGCCCCGCGCCGCGCCAGCACCGAGGCCGCAGCACTGCTGCGCGCGGATGTCACCTTGCCGCGCGCCCCTGCCCGCCCCAGCCCGCGCCCCCCGGCACAGCGCAGGGACGATTCCGCCCATGCGTGACCACGGCATATGCAGGCCGCAGCAGCAGAAGTCCCCGGCACCACACCACCGCATGATTTGCGCTAAATCATGGCCAACAGGCACAACAGGGCGCAAAATCCCAGCAATGGACTGCACAGGAGGCCAAAATGGAGGCCGATATGGAACTGCTGGAAGTTGAAGTCACCTGCCCGGACAAAGACAGCGCCCGCGCCATCGCCAGCGCCTGCCTCAAGGCGCGTCTCATTGCCTGCGCCAATCTCCTACCCAAGGTTGAAAGCCTGTTCTGCTGGCAAGGCCAGATCGATTCGGAAACCGAGGTGCTGCTGCGCATGAAAACCCCCCGCCCCAATTTCGAGGCCGTCTGCACCCGTATCCGCAGCCACCACCCCTATGATCTGCCCGCAATCATCGCCCTGCCCATCGCCGCTCTGGGGCCGGGCGTATCAGAATGGGTCATCCAAGAACTTCAGGCCGCAAAGATCTGCGATTGATCGACAAAACCTTTCACCTCAATCGGGTTGCCCGATGGATCGCGAAAGAACATCGTCCATTGCGCGCCGGGCTGGCCCTCAAAACGCAGGCTTGGCGGGATCACAAACTCCACCCCCGCTGCGCCCAGCCGCGCCGCCAAAGCCTGAAACCGCGCCACATCCAGCACCAGCCCGAAATGTGGCATGGGAACCATATGATCCCCCACTTTGCCTGTGGCCGCAGTGGCAAAGGGCGTGCCCAGATGCAGGCTGATCTGATGGCCGAAGAAATCAAAATCCACCCATGTCTCGGTACTGCGCCCCTCGGCACAGCCCAGAACCCCGCCATAAAATCCCCGCGCCTCGTCCAGATCGCGCACATGATAGGCAAAATGAAACGGCATCAACATCCCAAACCCTCCCTTGTTTCACTGCTTCCCTGCGCCAAAGCGCCAAAAACTTCAACCCTTTCATCTTGGCCCAAATATCCACGGGGTTTCTCAAGGGGGGCGTGCCCCCCTTGAGGCGGGGGGGTAGGGGGGCGGCAGCCCCCCAATATGCCCTGCGCTTGCCGCTGGACGCGGGGCGCGGGCCTGCCTATAACGCCCGCCATGGGTCAGATCGCAATCCTCCACCGAATTAGCGTCCCGGCACTCTGATGCGCCCGGAGTGCCGGGGCCGCTTTGGCGCCAGCAAGCCCAGAATTCCGCGAAAGTGACACAGGCCATGACCCAGACACCCGATTACAAAGATACCCTCTTCCTGCCCGAGACCGAATTTCCCATGCGCGCAGGCCTGCCAGCGCGCGAACCCGAATGGCTGGCCCGTTGGGAACGCCTGGGCATCTATGACCGCCTGCGCGCCAGTGCTGCGGGGCGCAAGCCCTTCATCTTGCATGATGGCCCCCCCTATGCGAATGGCCATCTCCATATCGGCCACGCGCTGAACAAAGTGCTGAAAGATTTCATCACCCGCTCCCAGCAAATGCTGGGGCGCGATGCGCGCTATGTGCCGGGCTGGGATTGCCACGGCCTGCCCATTGAATGGAAGATAGAAGAACAATACCGCGCCAAAGGGCTGGACAAGGACAGGGTCGGCATTGTCGATTTCCGTCAAGAATGCCGCCGCTTTGCCGAAGGCTGGATCAGTATCCAGCGCGCGGAATTCAAGCGCCTTGGCATCACCGGCAAATGGGATGATCCCTATCTGACAATGGATTACCACGCCGAGGCCGTTATCGCAGATGAGTTCATGAAACTCCTGATGAACGGCGCGCTCTATCAGGGGTCAAAACCCGTGATGTGGTCGCCCGTGGAAAAAACCGCGCTGGCCGAGGCCGAGGTGGAATATCACGAGCATACCTCGCACACGATTTGGGTAAAGTTTCCCGCCATTGCCTTTGGCCCTGCTGCCACGGCCATGCAGGCCGAGGGCGGGGCGAGCGTTGTTATCTGGACAACCACCCCCTGGACGATCCCGCAAAACCGTGCTGTCTGTTTCGGCCCGGAGATCGCCTATGGCCTTTATGAAGTGTCCGAACTTCTGGACGGTGCGAAGGAAGAGTTGGGCGCGAAAATCATTCTGGCCGATGCCCTGGCCGAAAGCGCCCTGACCGCCGCAAAGGTGCAGGCCACCCGCCTGCGCGATGTGCGCGCCGAGGAACTGGCCGCGCTCACCCTCTCCCACCCTTTCCGCGGCCTCGAGGGCGCGCAGGGGGAATGGGATTTCGATGTCCCCATGCTGCCCGGCGATCATGTCACCGATGATGCGGGCACAGGCTTTGTGCATACGGCCCCCAGCCATGGCGATGATGACTATCAGATCGGCCTGAAACACGGCTTGCCGATGACATATAATGTGCTGGAAGATGGCAGCTACCGCGCCGATCTGCCGCTCTTCGGGGGCGAGGTTATCATCAAGCCCGATGGCAAAGAGGGCGGCGCGAATGTGGCCGTGATCAAACAACTGGCCTATGCGGGCGCGCTCTTTGCCAAGGGCAAGCTGCGCCATTCCTACCCGCATTCGTGGCGGTCCAAAGCGCCGCTGATCTATCGCAACACCCCCCAATGGTTTGCCGCGATTGACAAGCCGCTGGAAGATGGCATGGGCCAGCATGGCGCAACAATCCGCGCCCGCGCGCTGGAGAGCATCGACAAGCTGGTAAAATGGACACCGCAAACCGGCCGCAACCGCCTCTATTCGATGATAGAGGCGCGGCCCGATTGGGTGCTTTCGCGCCAGCGCGCCTGGGGTGTGCCGCTGACATGTTTTACCAAAAACGGTGCAAAACCCAGCGATCCCGATTTCCTGTTGCGCGATCCGGCGGTGAATGCGCGCATCAAATCCGCGTTCGAGGCAGAGGGCGCGGATATCTGGTACACAGAGGGCTTCAAGGCCCGCATTCTGGATGGGCTGCATGAGCCGGACGCCTATAGCCAGGTGTTTGATATTCTGGATGTGTGGTTCGATAGCGGCTCTACCCACGCCTTCGTGCTGCGCGACCGGGCAGATGGCAGCCCGGACGGGATTGCCGATCTCTATCTGGAAGGGACAGACCAGCATCGCGGCTGGTTCCATTCCTCCATGTTGCAAGCCTGCGCCACCAAGGGCCGCGCGCCCTATCACGGGGTGCTGACACACGGGTTCACGCTGGATGAGAAGGGCATGAAAATGTCCAAATCCTTGGGCAATACCGTGGCCCCGCAAGAGGTGATTGACGAATATGGCGCAGATATTCTGCGCCTTTGGGTGGCGCAAAGCGATTACACTGCCGATTTGCGGATCGGGAAGGAAATCCTGAAAGGCGTGGCCGACAGCTACCGCCGCTTGCGCAATACCATGCGGTTCATGCTGGGCAATCTGGACGGGTTTGACCCGTCAGAGCGCGTGGCCCCCGACCAGATGCCAGAGCTGGAGCAATGGGTCTTGCACCGGTTGGCCGAATTGGATGTGCAGGTGCGCAAAGGCTATGCGGCCTATGATTTCCAGGGCGTGTTCCGCGAATTGTTCGCTTTTGCCACAGGCGATCTTTCGGCCTTTTACTTCGATATCCGCAAAGACGCGCTCTATTGCGATGCGCCCGACAGCCTGCGCCGCCGCGCTGCCCGCACAGTGCTGGATATTCTGTTTCACCGGCTGACAACATGGCTTGCGCCTGTGCTGGTCTTTACCATGGAAGATGTGTGGCTCTCGCGCTTCCCCGGTGATGACGCATCCGTGCATTTGCAGGATTTCCCCGAAACGCCTGCGGATTGGCTGAACCCTGCGCTGGCGCAGAAATGGGCAGGCATTCGCGCCGCGCGCCGTGCAGTTACCGCCGCTTTGGAAATCCAGCGCCGCGACAAGGTGATCGGCGCCTCGCTAGAGGCCGCACCCGTGGTGCATGTGGGCGATGAGGCCATGATGGCAGCGCTGAAATCCGTGGATTTTGCTGATATCTGCATCACATCCGATCTGTCGCTGACAGCCGATCCCATCCCGGCAGAGGCCTTTCGCATGCCCGAAGTGCCCGGCTTGGGCGTGGTGTTTGAACAGGCCGAAGGCCAGAAATGCGAGCGTTGCTGGAAAATCGCACCCGATGTGGGCCGCCACACGCACCCCGGAACCTGTGCGCGCTGTAACACCGCATTGGGAGCGCGCGCATAGGGCAAATAGCCCGCCACCCCTTGAAGTTACACATATTCGCATTATTGATTATGTGTAACTTCAAGGAAAGGCCAAGCTATGAAATTGCGGATTGTAACCGGGCTTGTGATGGGAACATTGATGTCTGTCATCATGTCGGGCTTTATCACTTTGGTGAATACAGGTTTTGATGCCGGATTCGCAGGGCGGTGGCTATATGCCTGGGCTGTGGCCTGGGTGGTTGCCGTGCCTTTGGCGGTGCTGGTGGGGCCAGTGGCGCGCAGATGGGCCGAGGCCCTGACGCGTGCGTGACTTGGCCCTTGCCCGCACTACCTGCGCACAGGGCGAATAGGGGGTTTTATGAAACGGGCATTGGTTATTGGCGCTTCTGGCGGAATTGGCGGCGCGCTCTGTGATGCGCTGGCCGCGCAGGGCTGGCAGGTGACAGGGCTGTCACGCACCGGCAATGGGCTGGATGTGACAGACGAAGCCTCTGTCACGCAACATCTGGGCGCATTGGAGGGGCCATTTCAGCGTATTCTGATAGCCACTGGCGCGCTGGAAATCGCAGGCCATGCCCCGGAAAAAGCCCTCAAGCAGCTGACAGCCGAAGGCATGGCCGCGCAATTCGCGCTCAATACCATTGGCCCCGCTTTGGTAATGAAACACGCGCTGCGGCTATTGCCGCGCGATGCGCCCTCGGTTCTGGCGGCGTTTTCGGCGCGCGTTGGGTCTATCGGCGATAATCGCACCGGCGGCTGGCACAGCTACCGCGCGTCCAAAGCCGCGCTGAACCAGATTGTGCGCGGCACAGCCATTGAACTGGGGCGCAGCCACCGGCAGGCCATTTGCGTGGCCTTGCATCCGGGCACTGTGGCCACGGCATTTACCGAGAAATATCTGGGCCGCCACCCTGCCATCCCCCCGCAAGAGGCCGCGCAAAACCTGCTGCGCGTGATTGACGGTCTGCACCCTACAGAAAGCGGGCAATTCTTTGATTGGGCAGGAAAACCCGTGCCATGGTAGGGCGGCTGGTGCTGGTTTTGGGCGACCAGCTTTCAGACGGGCTGCACGCGCTGCGACAGGCGGACAAGGCGCGCGATGTGGTGGTGATGGCCGAAGTGGGGGCAGAGGCCAGCTATGTTCCCCATCACCCCAAGAAAATCGCCTTCATCTTTGCCGCCATGCGCAAGTTTGCGGCGCATTTGCAGGCGCAGGGCTGGCGCGTGGCCTATACGCGGCTGGATGACCCGGAAAATGCAGGCTCTATCCCCGGCGAGGTGCTGCGCCGCGCGGCAGAATTTGGCGCGGGCGCCGTGCTGGCCACCCAACCCGGCGAATGGCGGCTGATTGCGGCGCTGGAGGGGTTGCCCTTGGCGGTGACAGTGCTGCCAGATGATCGTTTTCTGTGCGCGGCCCCCGAATTTGCAGCTTGGGCCGAAGGGCGCAAGGCGCTGCGGATGGAATATTTCTACCGCGAGATGCGCCGCAAAACGGGCCTTTTGATGGAGGGTGACGCGCCCTTGGGCGGGCAGTGGAATTTTGACCACGACAACCGCAAACCCGCGAAAACCGATCTTTTCCGCGTAGCGCCCCCTGCC
Source organism: Roseinatronobacter sp. (assembly GCA_022565265.1). Taxonomy (GTDB): domain Bacteria; phylum Pseudomonadota; class Alphaproteobacteria; order Rhodobacterales; family Rhodobacteraceae; genus Roseinatronobacter. Next base: position 8,196 of record JAIUNA010000024.1, read on the forward strand.
CTGCCCCCCGACCCCGTGCTGGAAGAGGTGCTTGCGCTGGTAGAGGCCCGCTTTGGCCAGAACTTTGGCCAGTTGCGCCCCTTCCAGTTTGCCACAGATCGCGCTGGCGCGCTGGGGGTGCTGGATCATTTTATCACCCATTCCCTGCCCGATTTCGGAACCTACCAAGATGCCATGCTGGTAGATGATCCCTATCTTTTTCACGCTGTTATCGGGCTGTATCTGAATACGGGCCTGCTTGGCCCGCTGGAAGTGTGCCAGCGCGCCGAGGCCGCCTATCACGCAGGCCATGCGCCGCTAAATTCGGTGGAAGGGTTTATTCGCCAGATCATCGGCTGGCGCGAATTTGTGCGCGGCGTGTATTTTCTGGAAGGGCCGGAATATTCGCAACGCAACGCGCTGGGCCATGACCGCCCTTTGCCGGGGTTTTACTGGGGCGCGCCCACACGCATGAACTGCCTGTCACAGGCGATAGGCCAAACCCACGATCTGGCCTATGCCCATCATATTCAACGGCTGATGGTAACAGGCAATTTTGCCCTTCTGGCCGGGGTAAACCCGACGGCGGTGCATGAATGGTATCTGGCTGTCTATGCCGATGCGTTTGAATGGGTCGAGGCGCCCAATACTGTGGGCATGTCGCAATTTGCAGATGGTGGCGTTGTTGGGTCAAAACCCTATGTCAGTTCGGGCGCGTATATCGACAGGATGTCGGATTATTGCGGCGGCTGCCATTACAAGGTGAAAGCCAAGACAGGGGCGCAGGCCTGCCCGTTCAACCTGCTATACTGGCATTTCCTGATCCGCCACCGCGACCGCTTTGCAGCCAATCCGCGCATGGCCCAGATGTATCGCACCTTTGACAAAATGGATGCCACGCGCCGCGAGACAGTGCTGGCAGAGGCCGCAGATTTTCTGGCGCGGCTGGATGCAGGCGCGCTGGTCTGATGCAATTTCCGCATGACGGTGACAGATTTTTCCAGTCGGGCATGCGACAGGCCACGGAACCGAAGTTTTCAGACATGTCCACGACAACCCGAAAAGCTTTAGAACCGCTTTTTCGCAACCTGCTGCGCGATGCGGATAAAATTGATCACATGCACAGATTGGTCATCCAACCGGGTATTCACTGAAAGCGAGGTGCGCGCGATTTCAGGCTCTATTTTCAGGAATTTGACGCCGTTGCGTTTTGCATTGGCCACAGATTCCGGCACGATGCAAACGCCCTCACCGATTGCGACAAGGCTGCTGGCCGTCTGCAAATCCATGCACCATATCCGCAAGGGCACGGTGAATCCGGCATCTTCACAGGCCTTCAGCACCATATCGGCATAGCTGGGGCGCGGAAATTCGGGGTAAAGGATCAAATGATGTGTCTGCAACCGCTCCAGCCGCGCGATTGTGCGTGAACCTGTATCAACCGCATCGGGCAAGGCCAGAATCAGCTTTTCCTCCAGCAATTCGCGGGTCAGGAATTCGCTGTCTTGCAAGGCAGGCCGGGCAAAGGCCACATCCAGTTCGCGCGCGACCAAAGCCCGGTGAAGCTGCGCATTGTTCATCGGCAACAGGCTAAGATTAACTTCGGGGTAATGCGCGCGAAAGGATTTGACGATATTGGGCAATATCCCGAATGTGGCCGACCCCACAAAACCAATGCGCAAACGCCCCTCCGCACCCTGCCCAAGGCGGCGCACTTCCAGTTTTGCATCTTCCATCTGCCGCAGGATAGAGCGCCCGCGCTCCAACAACCTCTCGCCCGCTTGGGTAAGGGTGATCGCGCTGCGCCCCCGGTTTAACAGCCCCGCGCCCAGCGCTTCCGCGCATTGCTTTATCTGACGGCTGAGCGGGGGTTGGGCCATATCCAGCCGTTCGGCGGCGCGCCCGAAATGCAACTCTTCCGCCACAGCGATAAAATAGGTCAGTTGCCTGAAATTCATGACTGTCCCCCCGGTGCGAAATGTAGCGGGTTTGATCCATAAAAAAAGCCCCCGCATGCGCGGGGGCCACCAGTTGACAGGGAGGGTGGATCACTCGGCGGCAACCGCTTTCACATCGGCTTCGGCTTTCAGGGTGAAATCGAAGGTGAAATGCAAGTCCGTCCCCATGCCTTCGGGCGCAGGCAGGAATTTGCCAATCAGGCTTTCTTTCACGGCAAACACACTGTCATCATGCAGCCAATCGCTATCAGCATCATAAATCTGGCTTATCAGCGGGCGGAAACCGGGCTTGGAGATGATGAAATGCATATGGCCGGGGCGGTTGGGGGGGTGGCCCATAAAGCGCAACAACTCTCCCGCCGTTTCATTATCCGGGATCGGATAAGGCACAGGGCGCACGGCAACAAAGGCGTAATGGCCATTTTCATCGGTTTCAAACCGGCCACGCAGGTTATATTCGGGCTGGTCTGGATCAAGGTTTTCATACACCCCGTTGGGCGCATCTTCCCAGACATCCAGCGTCACCCCGACCAGACCACGGCCCGCAGCATCGCGGATATAGCCCTCGAAATAGACGGTTTCCTCGTTGTCGTAATGCTTGAGGATGGTAGAGGCCCCTTTGGGCAAAACCGGCGGGTTTTCGCGGTAGAACGGCCCCAGCACGGTAGATTCGCTCTCGCTGCCATCCACAACATTTGTCAGCATATCGACCAGCACTTCCACGCCCAGAATATCGCCCAGAAGGATAAATTCCTGACGGTTGTCATCGCAGGTCTGGCCCGCGCGTTTCAGGTATTCGCAGCCTTCCAGAAATTCGCCATGCTGCAATTTCACATCTTTGCAGAACCCGTGCAGATGCTTGATCAGCGCGGTCATGATCTCGCGCTGGCGGTCGGTGATGGTGCCATGTTTGCCAAGGCTTTCGATCACAACATCGGTGATGTTGTCCAGAGTGACAGTTCCCATAATCTCCTCCTCCGGGGTTTGGGTGGGGCTGTGCCGGGCAAGCGCTTCTTGTCCGGTGCTTGTGCGGTTGTCGAACACATGGCACGCCAAACCAATGCCCGTAGCGGTATCGGGTGATACCTGAATACAGTTTGCCGCCAACTCCACGCCGATTGCGAGAGGTATTGCCCCATACCCGACAAGGTATGGCCACCCACGGCTTGCTTGTGCCACCAAAGGCGCGAATTGGTTAGGGGAGGCTAAGGGTGATCGAGAGTTTTCGCGTGCTCCAAGGGCAGTTGGAGCAAAGCCCACATCTGTTGCGGCTGGGGCGGCTGTTTTCCGAAACCGTGCTGATCGAGGTAGAGGGCGAGGAAATTTACCTGACCTTCGAGAAAGGCCACCTGACCCAGATCGCTCAAGGCGTCAGCCGCAAAACACCGTGGCGCTTTGCCCTGCGCACCGATGCACAGGCGCTGCGCCAGTTCTGGCAGCCCCGCCCCGCGCCGGGCTTTCACGATATTTTCGGCCTTGTCAAAATCGGGCGCGGGCGGATTGATGGCGATATTTTGTGCCTTGTCAAAAACCTGCGGTTTTTCAAGGAAGTCATGGCCCTTGCACGGCCACAGGCAGGGGGTGCAGCATGCGTATAGAACCCATCATCGGGCAATATGTGACGGTTACAATCGCAGGCACGCCCCGGCGGAGTTATTTTGAAACTGCCGGTCAGGGCCGCGCGGTGCTGTGCCTGCACACGGCAGGGGCAGACACGCGGCAATGGCGCCACCTGATGAATGATCCAGAGATCACGGCACAAAATCGCCTGATTGCCTTTGATATGCCGTGGCATGGCAAATCCTTGCCGCCAGAGGGGTTTGAGCGTGAAGAATACCTGCTGACAACTGAGGCCTATATCGAAACCGTGCTGGCCGTGGTGGAGGCGCTGGGCCTTGAGCGCCCGGTTCTGGCGGGGTGTTCCATGGGCGGGCGGATTGCGCTGCAACTCGCGGCTTTGCACGCAGATCGCTTTTCCGGGTTTATCGCTATTGAGGCCTCGGATTTCCAGCCTGCATGGTATGATATCGACTGGTTCCACCGCCCCGATGCCCATGGCGGCGAAATGGGCGCGGCGCTGGTTTCGGCCAATATCTCGCCCTATGCGCCGGATGTGGAGCGCTGGAATACGCTGTGGATGTTCATGCAATCCGGGCCGGGGGTGTTTCGGGGGGATCTGAGCTTTTACACCCGCGATGACAGCCTGACCCATCGTTTGGGACAGATCGACACGCGCGCAACACCCGTACATCTGCTTGTGGGCGCCTATGATCTGACCTGCACGCCAGAGGATGCGCGGCGCACCGCAGATGCCATACCCGGCGCAACCTTGGCGGTGATGGATGAGCTGGGCCATTTCCCCATGAGCGAACACCCCGCAGGCTTTCGCCCCTTCTTTATCGATGCGCTGGCGCGCATGCCCGCGCGCCAATCCAAAGCCGCCTGAGGTACCCCGATGACAACACCTTGCATAATCTGCGTGGCTATTACCGGCTCGTTGCCGACAAAGGCCCATAACCCGGCTGTGCCCATTTCTGTCAGCGAACAGATTGAAAGCACGCAAGAAGCCTTTGAAGCGGGCGCAAGCATTGTGCATGCCCATGTGCGCAACCCTGATGAAACCCCCTCCTCTGACCCCGACAAATTCGCGGCGCTGAAAGAAGGGGTGGAAAAGCACTGCCCCGGCATGATTATCCAGTTTTCCACTGGTGGGCGCTCTGGCGCAGGGCAGGCACGCGGCGCCATGCTGCGGCTCAGGCCCGATATGGCCTCGCTTTCCGTGGGTTCCAACAATTTCCCGACCCGTGTGTATGAAAACCCGCCCGATCTGGTGGATTGGCTGGCCGCGCAAATGCTGGCCCATGGCGTGACACCGGAAATAGAGGCGTTTGACCTGAGCCATATCCTCAAGGCCCATCAAATGTGGCAGGCCGGGCAGATCGCGGCGCGGCCCTATGTGCAATTTGTTATGGGGGTGAAAAATGCCATGCCCGTAGATCGCGCGGTGTTCGATTTCTATATCCAGACAGTGCAGCGCCTGTTCGGGCCAGATGCGCCTTGGTGTGCGGCGGGGATTGGGGCGCAGCAGATTGCGCTGAACGAATGGGCCGTGGCCGCAGGCGGGCATGCGCGCACAGGGCTGGAAGATAATCTGCGGCTGGATCGTAACAGCCTTGCCCCCTCAAACGCAGCCCTTGTGCGCCGTGTGGTGGAAATTTGCGCGCGCAATGCGCGGCCCGTGGCCAGTTGGCAAGAGGCCCGTGCATTGCTTGGCCTGCGCGCGGGTGCCAATACCCCAGCCTTGCAGCCTGTTTAGAGTATGTCGCGCAAAACCGGGAAACGGTTTTGCGCGAGAAGCCATGCGACCCCGCTCTAGCAAGTTCACAAATCCAGCTAAACGCATATATCCCCATATCTGGAGCGGTTGCGCATAGTTTCCGGGACAGCCTGACAGGAAATTGCGCCTTGAGAGCGCATAGCCCCGATGCACAATCACGATCATCACCAGCCGCGCGCAGGGCAGGCGATATATGCAAAGGCCCAAACCGGGTAGGCTACCGCTTTGATGCGGTGCCCCGGTACCACCCTATTTGCCCAAATGGGCAAAGGCCGTACTGCGCGCCTTGGGCCTCAGACGCCAATTTCAGGCGCGCGCAGGATTTGCACACCATTGATCTGCCATCCCTGCGGTGTTTCGATCATCATGTATGACAGCAGATGCACTGCCCCCGCCGCATCTCGGATCAAGACGCGCTGATCTATGCCCGCGCCAAGGGGGCGTTGTTCCAGCATCCGCACCTCTGCGGGGCGGTGCACCATCGGATAGCCATCGCGCACCATCTGCCCAAAACGCTGGGCAGAGCCAAAAAGCTGGCGGATATTGGGGCTGGCATAGGTAAAGGCCGTATCAAAATCATCGGCCAGAAAAGCGGTTATCTGATCGTTTATCACTGCCTCGATCGGGTTGTCCTGTGCCTGCGATGGCGTGCCCAAGGCAAGAAACAGGGTTGCGACAAGGCTGGCGAGTATCTGGCGCATATCTCCCTCCGTCTATGTGCAAGAGATACGCAGCCGCAGCGATATTGGTTCACTGTGGTGTGACGGGCGCAAACTTGCGCCCTAATCATGCGTATGTGTGAGTTCCGGCACATCATCTGCCCCCGCCGATCCGCGACCGGAAAGAGAGGGGTTTTCCATGAAAAAGCGGTGGCAGTTGAACAGGCGGCGGCTTTCGCCATCGCCGGGCAGGCTGCGCAAAGCAGGGCCTTCGGGGCGCAATATCCAGCTTTGGGCCTCGTCGGCCAGATTGGCGGCCATGATCTGGCCGACGATCTGCGCTTTGACTGTGGGGTTCTGAATCTCTATCAGCGTTTCCACCCGCCGCACCAGATTGCGCCCCATCCAATCGGCAGAAGACATGAACACCCGCGCCTGATCTGATGGCAATTCGGCCCCGTTGCCAAAGCAGACAATGCGCGAATGTTCCAAAAACCGGCCCACAACGGATTTGATGCGGATATTCTCGCTTAGCCCCTTTATGCCGGGCCGAATGCCGCAAATGCCGCGCACAACAAGGCTGATTTTAACCCCGGCTTGCGATGCGGCATAAAGCGCGTCAATCACATCGGCATCAATGATGGAATTCATCTTTGCCCATATCTCTGCCGGGCGGCCCGCGCGGGCGGCCTCTGCCTCGGCGGCAATAAGCTGCAACAGGCGCGGTTTCAGCGTAAGCGGAGAGATGGCCAGATTCTCAAGGCTGGCAGGTTCGGCATAGCCTGCCACATAGTTGAAAACGCGCGTGGCATCGCGCCCAAGTGCTGCATCGCAGGTGAAGAGTGACAGATCGGTATAGATGCGCGCGGTGATCGGGTGGTAATTGCCAGTGCCCCAATGGGTATATGTCACCAGCCTGTCACCTTCGCGGCGCACGACTGTGCTGATTTTGGCATGGGTTTTGTAATTCACAAACCCATACACCACATGCGCCCCCGCCCGTTCCAGGCGGCGGGATTGGCGGATATTTGCGGCCTCGTCAAAGCGGGCTTTCAACTCTACCAGCGCGGTCACGGATTTGCCCGCTTCTGCGGCCTCGCATAGCGCGGCCACGATGGGGCTATCGCGCGAGGTGCGATAGAGCGTCTGGCGGATGGCCAGCACATCGGGGTCACGCGCGGCCTGTTCCAGAAAGCGCACCACCATGTCAAATGTCTCATACGGGTGGTGGAGCAGCATGTCTTTCTGGCGGATCGCGGCAAACATATCGCCGCCATGATCCTGCACCCGTTCGGGCACGCGCGGGGTAAAGCTGGGCCAAAGCAGATCGGCGCGTTCATCAAGCACCAATTCCTTAAGGGTGGAAATGCCCATGATCCCATCCACCTCGATCACATCAGTATCGGGGACGTCCAGCTCTTCCATCACCAATTCACGCAGATCGGGGGGCGCATTGGCTGAAATCTTCATGCGCACCACTTCGCCCCGGCGACGGCGTTTAAGCGCCACTTCAAACTCGCGTACCAGGTCTTCGGCCTCTTCCTCTACTTCCAGATCGCTGTCGCGCAGCACCGAGAAGGTGCAGGCACCAAGCAATATGTAGCCGGGAAACAGGCTGTCCATTTCCGCCAGAATAAGTTCTTCCATCGGAACCAGCCGGATGGGATTGCTGCCAAGGCGCACAAAACGGTCAATCTGGCTGGGAATGGGCACAAGCGCGCTTAGCTTGCGGCCCCGTTTATCCTGCAATTCCAGCGCCAGCGAAAAGCCCGCATTGGGGATGAAGGGGAAAGGATGGGCCGGATCAATCGCCAGGGGCGACAGCACAGGGAACACATGTTGCAGGAAATGTTCGTTCAGAAAGGCGCGGTCTTCCATCGTCAGGTCTTGGTGGGAAAGCAGCACAATCCCGGCCTCTGCCAGCATCGGGCGCAAAACCGACCAGATTTCCTGCTGATACTCCATCAGGCGGCGCGCATCTTCATGGATCAGCACCAGTTGTTCCGCCGGGCTGCGCCCATCCTCGGACGGGGTGGTATTGCCTGCCCGCGCCAATTCGCGCAGGCCCGCCACGCGCACGGTATAAAACTCGTCCTGATTGGTGGCCGAGATGGACAAAAAGCGCACCCGCTCCAAAAGCGGTACGCGGGGGTTCATCGCCTCTTCCAGCACGCGCCAGTTAAAGGCCAGCCATGACAGCTCGCGGTTGAAAAACCGCTCTGGCCCAAGCGGATCAACACCTTCCAGAACCACGGGCCGGGGGAAAGGCGCGTTCAGGAAATCAGCAGACAGGCCGGGATCGGGTGTTGTCAGGGTATCATCGCGCATGGGGATGGGTGTTTCATCTGCTAAAGTGTCAGGGGGTGGGAGTGTCATCTGCGCGCTCGCAAAATGGGCTGGCCCTGCGCTGTCAGCATCAGTCGTCCAGCCTCCGGATCAAGTACATAGCCATCCACTTTGGGTAGGATCGCGCTGAAGCGCTGTTCCTGTTCGCCCATACCATCGGGGCAGGCCATGCGGGTACTGGCCAGCCTGCCAAAAGACAGAAAGCCACCATGCCTGCGATAATTGCCAATCAGCCGGTTGCAGCCCATGGATGCTGTCATGCGCCCATCGGGGTAGAAAACCAACTCTGTGCGCGAGGGGAAAAGCGCGGGCGTATCTTCGATCGCACTGATATTCCACACACCTTGGGTGATATCATAATCAGGCAGGATCAACGTGCATTCTGACAGCTCTGACCCGTCAATGCGCAGCAACGCGGCATCTGCCTTCATATGCAGCGTTGTTGCAGGATTGTCGGGATCGACATAAAGCGCGCCAGAGGCGGCGGGCTGGGGCTGCAATGTCATTGTCTGCTCATTCAGGCGAATGCGCAGCGCCTCTGGCAGAAAGCCGATTTCCACAAGCTGATTTCCGCACGACATCAGCCCCGCAAACCCCATCTGCGCCACACGGGCCGCGCGCAGGCTGCCCAGTTCCATCGCAGTGTCAGCGGGGGAAATGGGGAAAGGTTCGCTTAGCCAGACCATATCATCCAGCCCCCGCAAACCCGCGCGCAGCACCAGCGCCTGATCGGCGGGAACCTCCAGCACAAATTCAAACGGGCTTTGTGCCCCTTCGGTGAGCCGGCGCAGCCCTGTAACTGGCGTATCTGTATCGCTGGTCACATCCACGATCAAAACAGTATCATCAGGCAGGGCCATACGTTCCAACACCGTGATTTGCCCTGAAACACTGCGCATCTGCGGTTCCGAAGCGGCGGCGCCAAGCGCAAAGCCAGAGAGCAACAGGGCAAAGGCAAGGCGCAGCAAGGAAACCTCCGGTCAGACAGGCAATAATCACAGCTTAGGAGCGCTCTTGCCATGACACAAGAGCCAATACCCAGCCCATCTACTCCAGATCAAATGACGTTTGCATGACATCCGCCGCCAAAGCGCGTGAAATCGGTTTTTTGCGTGACAAAGCCTCGGCATCCAGCAGCGCGACAAGGGCTTGCGCATTGGCAAGCGAGCGTTCCATGCGCGCCAGAAGAAACGGGATCAGCGTATCGGGAATGCGCACTTGCCGATCCTCGAACAGCTTTGTCAGCACCGCCGCCAGCAATGTATCATCCGGCGGGGCAAGGGGCACATGGCTGGCGGCTGCAAGGCGCGAAGCAAGGTCTGGCAGGCTCAGGCCCCAATCACGCACAGGCGCGCGCGCGGCCAGCAAGAGCCGCCCACCCTGAGCCGCCAGCAGGTTGTGCAGATGAAAAAGCGCGGCCTGCCCCTCTGGGCCTTGGGCCACAGTATTGGCACTGTCTATCGCCACGCAGCCGCGCAGTGCCAGCGCGCTGGGATCGCACCCTGCCAGATCATCCCCCTCCAGCACTGCCGCCCGATTCTCATTGGCCCAGATTTGCAGCAGATGGGTTTTGCCTGCCCCTTCGCGCCCTGTCAGCACCAACTTGCCTGCGGGCCATTCGGGTTGATCCAGCAATGCCAGCGCCGTGGCATTGCAGGGCGCAATCACAAAACTCTCGCGCGACAAGCGCGCGGGCAGATCAAGCGGCATGTGAAACTGGCGGGGGCGGGGCATTATTCGGGCCTGTCGGATGTGGCGGGCCGGTCGGGTGTGGCGGGCCGGTCGGGCGCGCCGGGCGGTGGGCTGGCATAGAGGCTGCTGCGCCGATACTGCGCCAGACCAAAGCGCACCAGCACCCCGCCCGATGCCGCAAGCGGCACAGCCACCAGCATGCCGGTAAAGCCAAACATCATGCCAAAGGCAGAAACTGCGAACAACAACCAGACAGGGTGCAGCCGTACCGATTGGCCCACAATGCGCGGCACAAGGATATTGCCCTCCAGCACCTGCCCTACAGCGAAAATGGCCAGCACCGCTGCAATCGCCCCCGGCTCACCCCAGAACTGCCATAGCGCCACGCCAATGGCCAAAGCACCGCCCAGAATCGCGCCGATATAGGGGATAAACGAGACAAGCCCCGCCGTTACCCCAATGGCCAGCCCGAATTGCAGCCCCACCAGCCCAAGTGACACCGCATAATAGGCTGCAAGGATAAGGCAAACCGTCACCTGCCCGCGCACAAAGCCCGCGATAGAGCGGTCTATCTGCTGGGCCAGATCGCGGATAGTGGGGGCATGTTGGCGTGGCAGCAGATCATCCGCCCCTGCCAGCACGCGCGGCCAGTCCAGCAGCAGGTAAAAGGCCACAACCGGGGTGATCACCAGAAAGATCGCGACGCTTACCAGCCCGGAGACAGAGCGCCACACGCCCTGCGCCAAAGCTGCGCCCTTGTCACGAATCGTTTCGCCCATTGTGGCGAGAGAGCTTTGAAGCGCCGCTTCCAGCCCCTCGAAATCGGGGAAGCGCGCAGTGACAAAATCCTGCAACTGGCGCAGCAATTCCGGCGCGGCCTCTGAAAACTGGACAGCTTGCGCCAGAACGGCGGGGATGATCAGCAGCCCCGCCAAGGCCACCGCGCCAATCGCGGCCAGCATCAGCAACGATACCGCCGCCGCGCGTGGAACGCCTGCGCGTGTCAGCCGTGTGACGGGCGGATTCAGGAAATAGGCAATCGCGGCCCCGGTGACAAAGGGCAAAAGCACATCGCCCAGCAGCCATAACAGGGCCAAAAAGCCCAGCGCGGCAATTCCCCAATAGCGCAACTGCATCTGCGGTGTCATGCTGCCCTTCATATCCTGACTGCACAGCTTTGGCTATCGCCGCTCTGGGGGGAACAGGCAAGCCCGATCTGTGGTTTGCACGCCGCAGGCAATGGCCAAAGCCATATCAGGCCCCATCGCCTGCCACTTGCCGCCGGGGCGCGGCGCCACCAGAGGCCAAGCTTACGGGTGCATATGCCGCGCACGCGCCCCGCGTTCAATCGCCGCCGCATGAAGCCGGTCAATCCGCAGCTCATGGCGGATTTCTTCCAGCAGGCGCAATTCGTTTTGCGACAAACGCCCATCCGCCGCCGCCCCATCGCAGGCCAATGCATAAGCGGTTTCATGCAGCCGCTCTGGCAGTGCTTCACGGATCAGGCCGAACAGTGCGTCAAGCCCGTCATCTTCCTCGAACAAATCAAACACGGTTTGCGCAATTGTCTTTATCCTGTCGGCATCATAGGCGCCAA
>JAIUNA010000025.1 GCA_022565265.1 Roseinatronobacter sp.
GGTATTGATCGTTTCATTGGCCACATCTGTCAGTGCGCGGGCGGTCTGCACTTGTTTCTGGGCAATGCGGCCTGCAAAATCATTGTCAAAGAAGGTGACAGGCTGGCCAAATGTCCAGCGATTGAGCCGCGATTGCACCAGCACATAGACATTGGGTTGCACAACAATCGAATTGGCCGCCGATGACAGGCCAAAGGCCAGAGGGCGCAGCACCACGAAAAACAGAATAAAAGCGGTGATCAACCAGAAATGGCGCTCAAAAAACCCCAAAGGCCCTGTTTCGACCACCGCATCAATGATCAAGCCCAGCAGCAGGGCCGAGACAACCTCTGTCACCCCCACAAGCGCTGATATGATTGCAGCAAGGATAAGAACCGGCCATGCCCCACGCACTGACCACAGCATGAAGGCCCACAGGCTGCGCGGCGGGGCGCTTTCTGCCGGGGCAAAGGCATCTATCAGCCCCGCAAGGCGCTGCGCGGGGCCATTGGTTACTGTGTCTGGGGTGGTTTTCTGTAGCACTGGCGGCCCCTTTTCTTGTCCCTGATATAGGGGGGCAAGGGGGTAAAGGCCAGTCAGCCCAGCAGTGCGTCTTTGCTCATGCTGAAATTCGAGGCAATCCAGACCCGCTCCAGCCGGCGCAATTCTGCTCCCAAGGCGGGGCCTTGCAGATGCGGCAGGTCGCGCGCGCTGAGTGGAAATTGTGCGCGCGCCCCATGCGCAATATCGGCCCGCCAATCGGGGGGCAGGGGTGTTTCCAATAGGGCCGCGCGTGCCAGAACCACGGATTCCGCCAGAGATTGCCCCAGCGCATAGCCCAATTCCGCCGCAGTTTGCACTGTGCCCAATCTGTCGCGCAAATGCTCCAGCGCGCGGAATTCTGCCTTTGTCAGGCGCAAGCGGTCAATCACCCCGCCAAGGACAACCAGTCGGCACAGCCAATCGGGTGCAAGGCTTGCGGGTTCCAGATGCACCAGCACCGGCACGGCACGCGGGCTGGCCCCCGGCAACACATGGGCCAGCACCCCTGTTTGCCCCATGGCCGCAAGGGCAGGGGCAGGGTCTGGCGCGGCCAGCAGCTTGCGCATTTCGGCTGTGATGCGTTCGGCAGAAAGTTGGCCCATGCCATCCGCGCCCGCAGCACAGGCCGCCAGCGCTTCGGCATCCAGCCCTGATTGTGGGTCGCCATATTGCGCGTGAAAGCGGAAAAAGCGCAAAATCCGCAAGTAATCTTCGCGAATGCGCGCGGGAGCGTCGCCTACAAAGCGCAAGCGGCGTGCCTCAAGATCGGGCAGGCCGCCAAGAGGGTCTATTACCTGCCCATCGGCGCGGGCATAAAGCGCGTTCATGGTGAAATCACGCCGCGCGGCATCTTCGGCCAGATAGTCCGAGAATTCTACAGTCGCATGGCGGCCATGGGTTTGCACATCGCGCCGGAATGTCGTGACCTCAAACCCCTCGCCCGCGACGACAAGCGTAACTGTGCCATGTTCCAGCCCAGTGGGCACAGCGCGCAAGCCTGCCGCTTCGGCCAGCGCGATCACGGTCTGTGGCCGCGCATTGGTTGAAATATCGACATCTGTGACCGGAACCCCGATCAGCGCATTGCGCACGCAGCCGCCCACGACCAGCGCCTGATACCCGGCCCCTTCCAGCAGGTGCAACACGTGTTGCGTGGCGGGCGACTCCAGCCATGGGCCACTTATCCGCATGGGCCTACCCTGTCGGCCAGCCCGCGCAAAATCCGCGCGGTAGCCCCCCAGATGTAATAAGGCCCCCATGGCACCGTGTAATATTTGCGCCATGTGCCGCGCCAGATGCGCTGTTCAACCCGAAAGCGCGCGGGATTGGTGACATGGGCAAAGGGCGCGGAGAAGATTTCGGCCACTTCATCGGGTTGGGGGCGGGGGGTGAAATCGCGTGTAATAAGCCCCAGAATGGGGGTCATCTGATAGCCTGTCACTGTTTCATGCGCGGGCAAGGCCCCCAGAATTTCCACCGCTGTCGGGGGCAGGCCGATTTCCTCTTCGGCCTCGCGCAGGGCTGTGGCCACAAGATCGGCATCGCCCTCATCCTTGCGCCCACCGGGAAAGGCAATCTGGCCGGGGTGATTGCGCAGATGCGAGGCGCGCTTGGTCAAAACCAATTGCGGCCCTTCCTGCCCGCCGGGAACAATGCCCACCAGCACCGCAGCCGGGCGCAAAACCCGGTTTTCGGGCAGCACCGTTCCGGGGTTTAGGTCATAATCGCTGGATGCCTGCCAAGGCCGTGCAAGTGCGTCGCGCAGGGGCAGAAGCGGATCAGTCGCCATCGCTCCGCGCCTCGAAGCCCAGAGTATCGGGTTGCATTATGTAATGCGCGCCGCAAAACTGGCAATCCGCCGTCACAGTGCCCTCTGGTGTTGTCATGGTACGGATGTCTTTGGCGGAATAGATGGACAGGCTTTGGCGCACCTTGTCTTCGGAACAGGAACAGCCAAAATGCACCGCCTGCGGTTCAAAGACGCGCGGCGTTTCCTCGTGGAACAGGCGCAGTAGCAATTCTGGCGGTTGCACATTGGGGCCGATCAGTTCCAGTTCCTCCACAGTTTCCAGCAGCATATTGGCGCGGTTCCAATCCTCTGCCAACACATCAAGCGCGCGGGGCGATGTGCCAGAGGCTTGCGGCATATGCTGCAGCATCACCCCGCCTGCGCGCCATTTCTCTGGCTGGCCGGGCAGGGTGGCGCGCCCATAGCTGAGCGCGAAACTGGTGGGAAGTTGTTCGGATTGTTCGAAATAGGCTTCCGCACAATGGGCAAGGCTGGTTCCGGCGATGGGGGTTATGCCCTGATAGGGGGTCATATCTGGCCCCTGATCTATCAGGATGGCAAAATACCCCTTGCCAACCTGCGGATAGGCCGGGCCATCGGGATCAATGCGCGCAGCATCGAAACTGGCATAGGCCCGAATGCGCGCGGGCGCGCCTTCGGATTCGGGGGCGTAATAATCTGTCGCAATCAGCCGGATTGGCCCATCGCCGCGCACCTGCACCGACAGGCGCCAGCGCAGCTTGATTGTCTGGCCGATCATAGCTGTCAGGAGTGCCGCTTCGGCGATCAATGCCTCCACCGCCGGGGGGTAGTTGGGGCGCGCCAGCACACGCTCCAGCGCTGTATCCAGCCGCGCAACGCGGCCGCGGATATCGCAACGCTCTAGCTGGAAGGGAAGCACCGTGTCATCCCATGCAATCTGTCCGCCAATGCTCATGGCTGTGTTTTCCTTGTCCTGCCGGGCAGGTTTGGCCCGTGTGTCAGCCACTCCATATAGGTATTTACGGCCAAGGGCCAAGCAGGTTCCTGCTGGTGCTGCGCCTGCCTGCGCGCGCCTCAGTCCAGAGCAGGCATACTATCACAGAATTGCGGCTCATTTTGCGCAGATATGGCCACCTGATTGAATTCCAGCAATGCGCCCGAAACATCATCATCAAAGTCTTCGCGCCCGGCCCAGTGAGTCAGCTCCCATTTCAGGGCATCCATGAATTCCGTACCATGCAGGCGCGCGAGTGCTGCAAGCGTACGCGACACCCCATCTTGCCCGAATTCCTCTCCGTCCGGATTGGTGCATTCGGTGATCCCGTCGCTATAGACGAACAGCCTGTCACCGGGGGCCAATTGGGCCTCTACTGTTGCGAATTCGGCCTGTGGCAACAAGCCAATCGGGTGGCCGCCTTCGCCGATATACTCCAACTGGCCACTGGCGCGCTGGATAACGGGATGGGGATGGCCCGCCTGCACCAACCGCAATTTCCCAGTTTTCAGATTGAACTCTGCGTACAGGATTGTCAGATATGTTTCTGCGCCAAATTCGTCCAGCATCAGATCATTTATGCGCGCCGCCACTTCATGTGGGGCGCAGGCCTTGCTGCGCCCCGTCATTCTGTCGCGCTGGAAAACGATGTTCTGATTATGCTCGCGCCCGGAGAAAAGCCCGGCAATGCGCGCGCCGAGCATTGCGGCGGCAACACCATGGCCAGCAACATCAATGGCATAGACCCCGATTTTCTGTTCGCTGATCTGGAACGTGCCCACCATATCGCCGCCCACATGGCCCGATGATTGAAGCAAAAGCGAGACTGAGCTGCCGTCGAAATCATGTGCGCGCTTGCGGATCAGCGAATGTTGCAGGCGGCGCGCTTCCATCAGATCGCGGTCAAGCGCATCATAGAGGGTTTGCAATTCTTCCAATGCCGCCCGCAATTCGGCATTTTGCTGCATGGTGCGCGCCTCTGCGCAGCGCGCAGCCTCGCGCGCCGCGGGCAGTTCCGTTACATCAACCCGCAGCCCCACGTGGCCGCCATCAGCGGTTGTGCGTTCCACGATCTGAAGAACGGTTCCATTTTGCAGGCGTTGCTGCGTCCGGCTGTTGCGCTCGCGCTGGGCCAAGTGATCGCGTATCCAGCTTTCGTCGCCCACAGTGTCTGAAAATTGCCCCTGCGATACCCCGTAGCGCAAGATATCTTCAAAGCGCGTGCCCGGAACGAGCGGGGGCGCAGAAAGCGCATAGAGTTCGCGGTATTTGCTGTTTGCAAGCACCAGCCTGTCATCGGAATCAAAATAGACGAAACCATCGTCAAGCGCTTCCACCGCCGAGACAAGCTGGCTCCGGGCGCTGCGCATTGCCTGTTCCATCTCAAGCAAACGCTCGCCCGCACGGATGCGTGCGCGCAATTCCATGGGGGAAACTGGCTTTGACAAAAAATCATCTGCGCCGACATCCAGCCCCTGCGCAACAGCATCCTTGTCATTCTTTGCGGTTAGCAAAATGAAATAGCTGTAAGCGTCGTGCTCCAACGCACGAAAGGCCCGACAAAATTCCAGCCCGTCCATTTCAGGCATCATCCAGTCCGACAAGATCAGATCAAAATGCTGCTGCTTGCACATTGCCAGCGCCGCGCGGCCAGATCCGGCCTCTTGGGTGACATAGCCCCATGCCCGCAGTTTCTTGGCAAAGAGCAGCCGTTGTGTTCGGCTGTCATCGACAATAAGCGCGACTTTGCAAGGCACGCGCGCCTGTCTGGCATGATCACTTGGTTTTAGCACTGTTGCTCCTTTAGCCGAGGAGGCCATGCATCGGCTGTCTGATCTGTTTACCCTCAGGTTTCTTAACGTTCGGTGAAAATGCCCAACGAGACTTGCTGAACAAGCAAAACCCGTGCCAACTGGCAACCAAAGCTTAAGAATTCTGCGTCATTGTGGAGATGGACACGGAAAGGGCTTGCTATGATTGATTGGTCACGGGTCTCGGAATTGTATGAGGATTTTGGAGAAGATGAATTCTCCGAGATCATTGATGTTTTTCTGGAGGAGGGTGTGGAGGGGCTGGAGCAGCTTTCCTTTGCTCAAAGCGACGCGCAAAACATGGCCGCTTTCCATTTCCTGAAAGGTGCGGCGCTTAATCTTGGATTTGTGGAACTGTCGCAAATTTGTGCGCTCGGTGAAACGGCTGCGCGTGAAGGGCAGGATGTCACTTTGCTGAAGGCGCAGGTTCTGGAACATTTACCTGCCACATGCCAGGTTCTAAAAACGCAGTGGCGACAGTATCTTGTGGGGTCTTCTTGATGTTTCAGGTTAAATAACAAATCCTGCAATCACATCATCTTCGGTAATGTCGGAGAAAGTGAAACCGGCCGCTCTCATCCGTGCAAACAGGGATTGGAAATTTTCGGGCTGAGCTGTCTCTATCCCGATGAGAACAGTTCCGAAATTGCGCGCTGTCTTTTTGAGGTACTCGAAGCGCGCGATATCATCCTCTGGCCCAAGTGTTTCCAGAAAATCACGCAGCGCGCCGGGGCGCTGGGGCAGGCGCAGGATCAGATATTTCTTTGTCCCTGCATGGCGCATTGCGCGTTCCTTCACTTCGGGCAAACGCTCGAAATCGAAATTCCCGCCGGATGTCAGGCAGATAACCGACTTTCCGGCAATCTGTGCGGCCAGTTCGGGCAGCACATCCAAAGACAAGGCGCCTGCGGGTTCGAGAACAATGCCTTCCACATTCAGCATGTCCAGCATCGTGATGCAGATGCGGTTTTCGGGCGCGATCAAGACATGATCGGGCGCAACATGTTGCAATTGCGCAAATGTCCGCGCGCCCATGCGTGCAACCGAAGCGCCATCCACGAAGCTATCCACCTTGTCCAGCGTTACCGGCCAGCCTGCGGCAAGAGCCGCTTTCAGGCTGGCCCCGCCCAGCGGTTCGACATAGCGCAAGCTGGTGGCTGCGCCGCTTTCACGCAAATAGCGCGTCACTCCTGCGCTTAGACCGCCCCCGCCCACAGGCAGAATCACCATATCTGGCGCATGGCCCATCTGCGCCATCATCTCCACAGCGACACTGGCCTGACCTTCGATCACATCATCATCATCAAATGGCGAAAGGAAATGTGCGTTCTCTTGCTGGCAATGGGCCTGCGCGGCGGCAAGGGATTGATCGAAGAAATCGCCCACCAGCCGGATCGTGACGAATGCGCCGCCAAAGCTGCGGGTTTTCATGATCTTTTGCTGCGGGGTTGTTACCGGCATGAAGATCGTGCCCTGTACCCCGAAATGGCGGCAGGCATAGGCAACGCCCTGCGCGTGATTGCCTGCACTTGCGCAGACAAAATGGCGCTGGCCCGGAACAGCCGCCATCCGCTTGCGCATGGCATTGAACGCACCGCGAATCTTGTAGCTGCGCACGGGGCTGAGATCTTCGCGCTTCAGCCAGATATCCGCAGCAAACCGGTTTGACAGATAGTCATTGCGCAACAGCGGTGTAGCCGGAAATATTTCCCGCATCTCTTCGGTGGCGGCAGTCGCGGCGGTGACAAAGTTGCTCATGGTTGGGCCAGCCAGTTTTGCAGCCGCGCGCGTAGGGTATCGGGCATGGGCGCGGATTGGCGCGTTTTGGGATCGAAAAACACCTCGACCAGATCATAGGTTGCGTGTGGCACGCCTGTATCTGCATGGCACATGCGCAGATGAAAGCTGCAACTGCGCGTGCCAAGTTTGCTGACAAGCCCGTCAATCACAATCAAATCCCCCGCCTGCAATTCGCGCAAAAAGCGCGTTGTGGCCTGTGCTGTCACAGTATGCAGGCCAAAGCTTGCCTGCATATCGCTATAGGGCAGGGCAAGGCGCGTCCACATGTGATAGACGGCATCATCAAAAAATGGCGCGTAGTGGCGCACATTCATATGTCCGAAATGGTCAAGGTGCCACGGGTGGATCACTCCGCGCATCACCTCCAGCCTGTCTTGCATGGGCGGATTCCTTCGGTTTCCCGCAAGACTTAGCATATAAGCGGCATTTGCAAACCCCCGCAGCCCTTGCAGCGCGCCCCAGATGCCAATAGACGCATGCTGAACTGGCCCATGCAATGCAACGGAGTGATCATGTCCGCCCCAAAACGCGCCCCCAAAAAAGTCGTGCTTGCCTATTCGGGCGGGCTGGATACCTCTATCATCCTCAAATGGTTGAAAACCCAGTATGATTGCGAGGTTGTTACCTTCACTGCCGATCTGGGGCAGGGAGAAGAGCTGGAACCCGCACGCGAGAAAGCCCTGTTGCTGGGGATTGCGCCAGAGAATATCTATATCGAGGATCTGCGCGAGGAATTTGTGCGCGATTTCGTGTTTCCCATGTTCCGCGCGAATGCGGTCTATGAAGGGCTGTATCTGCTGGGCACATCCATAGCGCGCCCGCTGATTTCAAAGCGGCTGGTTGAAATTGCGGCAATGACAGGCGCTGATGCCGTGGCGCATGGCGCAACTGGCAAGGGCAATGATCAGGTACGGTTTGAACTTTCGGCCTATGCGCTGAACCCCGATATCAAAGTGATTGCGCCCTGGCGCGAATGGGATCTGACATCGCGCACAAAGCTTTTGGAATTCGCAGAGGCCAATCAAATCCCCATCGCCAAAGATAAACGCGGCGAGGCCCCTTTCTCGGTGGATGCAAACCTGCTGCACACTTCGTCCGAGGGCAAGGTTCTGGAAAACCCCGCCGATGAAGCACCTGATTATGTCTATCAACGCACGGTGAATCCCGAAGATGCGCCCGATACGCCCGAAGTGATTGAGATCAGCTTCGAGAAGGGCGATGCCGTGGCTATCAATGGCGTGGCGCTTTCGCCTGCCACGATCCTGACGCAGTTGAACGAGTTTGGCCGCAAGCATGGGATCGGGCGGCTGGATTTCGTGGAAAACCGCTTTGTGGGCATGAAATCGCGCGGGGTTTATGAAACACCGGGCGGGACGATCCTGCTGGAAGCGCATCGCGGCATTGAGCAGATCACCCTTGATAGCGGCGCAGGCCATCTGAAAGACAGCCTGATGCCGCGCTATGCAGAGTTGATTTATAATGGCTTCTGGTTCTCGCCAGAGCGCGAGATGCTGCAAGCGCTGATCGACAAGAGTCAGGAGCATGTGACAGGAACAGTGCGGCTCAAACTGTATAAAGGCCATGTGCGCACCATCGGGCGTTGGTCTGATCATAGCCTCTATTCCGAGGCCCATGTGACATTTGAAGAAGATGCGGGCGCATATGATCAGAAAGATGCGGCCGGGTTCATTCAGTTGAACGCGCTGCGCCTGAAATTGCTGGCCGCGCGCAATCGGCGGCTGAAAAAGGGCTAAGCGGGCCTTACCTATCCCCAGAGGCGCACGCGCCTCTGGTTTATGCCAGAGAAAGGGATTTCCATGTCAAAGCCGGTTGTATTGTGCATTCTGGATGGCTGGGGCCTGTCCGAGGCGACACAGGGCAATGCCGTTGCCCAAGCGCATACCCCCCATTATGACCGGGTTATGCGCGAGTGCCCCACCGCCACGCTGATTACCCATGGCCCGGATGTGGGCTTGCCCTCTGGGCAGATGGGCAATTCCGAAGTGGGCCATACCAATATCGGGGCAGGGCGCGTGGTGGCGATGGATCTGGGCCAGATAGATCTGGCCATTGAAGATGGCAGCTATGCGCGCAACCCTGCACTCGTATCCTTTATCGACAGATTGCGCGAAACGGGGGGCGCAGCGCATCTGCTCGCGCTGGTGTCTGATGGCGGTGTCCATGGGCATATGCAGCATTTGCAGGCCAGTTTGCGTATTTTGTCAGCGGCGGGTGTGCCGGTTGTCATTCATGCCATGACAGATGGGCGCGATGTCGCGCCACGCTCTGCCGATGGGTTTTTGCAGGCGCTGGAGGCTGGTTTGCCGGCCCGCGCGCGGATCGGAACAGTGATCGGGCGATATTACGCCATGGATCGTGACAATCGCTGGGAGCGTGTTGCGCGCGCCTATGCGGCCATCACCCATGCCGAGGGCATAGCCGCCGAGAGCGCGGTTGCCGCTGTGGCCAGCGCTTATGCGCGCGGTGAGAATGATGAATTCATCACCCCCAGTGTGATCGGCAGTTATGGCGGGGTAAAGCCGGGGGATGGCGTGTTTTGCCTGAATTTCCGCGCCGACCGCGCGCGCGAGATTTTGGCAGCACTGTGTGCCCCCAGTTTCACTGGGTTTGACCGGGGCAAAGCCCCCGATTGGGTAGCGGCTTTGGGCATGGTGGAATATTCGGATGCCCATAATGCTTTCCTGTCCACCGTCTTTCCCAAACGCGACATTCGCAATGGTTTGGGCGCATGGGTGGCGCAGCATGGCTTGCGCCAGTTTCGGCTGGCCGAGACAGAGAAATACCCCCATGTCACGTTTTTCCTCAATGGCGGCAAGGAAGCGGCAGAGCCGGGCGAAGACCGTTTCATGCCTGCAAGCCCGAAAGTGGCCACCTATGATCTGCAACCCGAAATGGCCGCGCCCGAAGTGGGGGCCAAGCTGGTGCAGGCCATTGGCGGAGGCTATGATCTGATTGTCGTGAATTTCGCCAATCCTGATATGGTGGGCCATACAGGTGATCTGGCCGCCGCTGCGCGGGCTTGCGAGGCGGTGGATATTGCCCTCGGTTCAGTGCTTGAGGCGTTGGCGCAGGCGGGTGGAACGATGCATCTGACAGCAGATCTTGGCAATTGTGAAACCATGTTAGACCCTGCAACAGGCGGGGCACATACTGCCCATACCCTCAATCCCGTGCCTATTGCGCTTATCGGCGGGCCAGTTGGCGCACGCCTGCGCGCTGGGCGGCTGGCAGATGTTGCCCCAACGCTTCTTGCGCTTCTGGGCCTGCCGCAACCGCCAGAGATGACGGGCCGAAATTTGCTGGAAGCGTGAGCATGGCGCGCGCGCTGGCGTTTCTGGCCTGCCTGTTCTGGGCAGGGGCTGCAATGGCAGAACCTGCAGAGCGTGCGATGATGGCCGCACAAGCATTGGAAGCGGCGACACGGGCCATGCAGGCCGCCAGCACCGGGCGCGACCAGATCGCGGCCCTGACGCAGACAATTCAATCCTATGAGGAGGGGATGATCGCCTTGCGCGATGGTTTGCGCAGCGCTCAGGTGCAAGAAGCGGCCTTGGCGCAGCAATTTGCTGCACGCGGTGAGGATCTGGCGCGGCTATTATCTGTTTTGATGGCAACAAACCGGCTGAATGATTCGCTTGGCTATCTGCATCCCAGCGGTGCGTTGGATGCGGCGCGCGCAGCCATGTTGCTTTCAGAGGTTGCCCCCGGCCTTGCGCGGGATGTAACGGCATTGCGCGAGGCGCTTGAGGATTTGCGTGCCCTGCGCCGGGCGCGGCAATTCGGGCTTCTCGCACTGGAACAGGGGCTTGTGGCCGCGCAAGAGGCGCGGGTTGCGCTGGCGCAGGCAATTTCAGATCGTGGCCCGCTGCCGCAGAACCTGACTGATGCCCCGGCCAAATTAGAGGCTTTGGCCCGCAACGCTGCCACGCTGAGCGATTTTGCCATCGAACTGGCCGACCGCCCGCTTGTGTCTGAAAGCCGCACGGCGATTACCTTTCGCGCGGCGAAAGGCACGCTTTCACCCCCGGTGCGCGCAACCCTGCTGCACCGGTTCAACCAGTCCGATGCCGCAGGCATCGCGCGTCAGGGGGTGGTATTGGCTACAGCGCCCGAAGCGCTGGTCACAGCTCCATGGCAATCTACAGTGCGTTATGCCGGGCCGCTTGCCGGGCATGGCGTAATCGTGATTCTGGAGCCGGGAGAGGAGATTTTGCTGGTTCTCTCTGGTCTGGGCGCGTCTTTCGTACAAACCGGCGAGATTTTGCCCCCCGGTGCCCCGGTTGGAACCATGCCTGCGGTGCAATCTGGTGAAATCGCCTCTGGCAGTCGCAGCCAAACACTCTATTTTGAGGTCAGAGAAGCCGGGAACCCCATTGACCCAGAGCCTTGGTTCGCATTCAGTGGGGCGTGAGGCGCGCTAAGGCGCTGGCGGCATGATAGCGACACGCCCGGTTGTGGCTGTGGCAGGATAGGACAAAGCGGTATGAACAGATATGTGATGGCAGGTCTTGGCGGGGTGATCGGCGGGGTTTTGCTTGCAACCCAGGTGGCCGGGCCTTTGCTGGCGCAAGAGCGCGTGCGCGCGACATCTGTTTATGACCAGCTTGATCTGTTCGGAGATGTGTTCGAGCGTATTCGCAACCAATATGTAGAAGAACCCGATACCGCCAAGCTGATCGAGGCCGCGATAAACGGAATGCTCATGTCGCTCGATCCGCATTCCGGCTATATGCCGCCAGATGATTTTGACGATATGCGCACCCAGACGCGCGGCTCTTTCGGGGGTTTGGGGATTGAAGTCACGCAAGAAGATGGCTTTATCAAAGTTGTGACGCCCATGGATGGCACCCCTGCCGACAAGGCTGGGGTAGAGCCGGGCGATATCATTACCCATGTCGATGGTGAATCGTTGATGGGGCTGAATTTGGGTCAAGCGGTTGATATGATGCGCGGGCCAGTCGGCTCTGAGATCATCATTACTGTGGTGCGTGATGGGGTGTCGGAACCCTTTGATCTGTCAATAATCCGCGATACGATCCGGCTGCAAGCCGTGCGGGTGCGCACAGAGGGGGATATTGTCATTCTGCGCGTCACCACGTTTAACGAGCAAACTTTCCCCAATCTGCGTGATGGCCTGAATGAGGCGATTGCAGAACTGGGCGGGTTGGACAGCCTTGGCGGTGTGGTGCTGGATTTGCGCAATAACCCCGGTGGGTTGCTGACACAGGCGATTCGCGTTTCCGATGCGTTTCTCGAACAGGGCGAGATCGTCTCGACCCGTGGGCGCGAGGAAGGGGCGGGCGAGCGATTCAATGCGCAGCCGGGTGATTTGATCAGTGGTAAGCCCTTGGTTGTGCTGATAAATTCTGGTTCCGCCTCGGCCTCTGAGATTGTTGCAGGGGCGCTGCAAGACCATCGCCGCGCGATTGTGGTGGGGACGCGCAGCTTTGGCAAAGGCTCTGTCCAGACAGTCATGCCCTTGCGTGGAGATGGGGCCATCCGTCTGACAACATCGCTGTATTACACTCCGTCGGGGCGCTCTATTCAGGCGCTTGGGGTCTCTCCCGATATCTTGGTTGAACAGCCACGCCGCCAGCCGATAGAAGAAGATGCCGAGGAAGCCACGCCGCGCACCCGGTCGGAGAATGATTTGCGCGGGCGGTTGGAGAATCGGGACATGTCCGAGGACGAGCGCCGCCAGATGGAAGAAGAGCGTCAGCAGGCCGAAGATGTGGCCCGCCTGCGGCAAGAGGATTACCAACTGGCCTATGCGCTGGATATCCTGCGCGGGCTTACAGCGCTGAACGGCCAGCGATGACCCCAGAGGCCCTTGCTACGCTGCCCTATCGGCCCTGTGTGGGCGTAATGCTGCTGAACCCGCAAGGGCTGATTTTTGCCGCGCAGCGCATTGATAGCCCAACCCCTGCATGGCAAATGCCACAGGGCGGAATAGATCCGGGTGAAAACCCAAGCTTGGCTGCATTGCGCGAATTGGAAGAGGAAATCAGCGTCACCCCCGATCTGGTGGCGCCCTTGGCCGAAACGCGCGATTGGCTTAGCTATGATTTGCCGCCAGACCTTGTGCCAACCATCTGGAACGGGCGCTATCGCGGTCAGAAACAGCGCTGGTTCCTGATGCGCTATCAGGGGCGGGATGATCAGATCAATATCGCCACGCACCACCCGGAGTTTTCTGCATGGAAATGGATTGCGGCAGATGACATGCTTGCCGCGATTGTTCCGTTCAAGCGCGATCTTTACGCGCAGGTGATTGCAGAGTTTCGGGATTATCTGGCCTGAGCGCGCTTTATTCTGGTGCGAAGCTATGCAGCATGGTGGTTCCCAGAAAGAAATCATGCAGCCCTTGCCGATAGGGTGACAGCAGGATCATTGCCATAGAGGCAATTTGCAGCGGAAACACTGTCCACAGCGCGGCATGCAGTGCGCTATATCCCAGCGCTGTCATGGTATCGGGGCTGCGCCCATCAAGCTGGCGCCATTTCAGTGCCATGACCATCATGCCCAGCGTTGCCCCATAGCGCGCCAGCATCACAGTGCGATAGGCGATCGAGACAGTCGCAAACAGCACGGGCAGAAAGAGCAGACTGACAAAGACCGTCAGTATGACGCCGACAAGCGACAATGCGAATACCGCAACCAGATCAATCGCCCAAGCCAGCGCCCGCTTGATCGGCACATCGCTGTAGAATTCGGGCTGTAATTCCGGGTCTGGCAGGGTCATTCCACAAAATCCGCTAAGGTTGCTTGTGCCAGAGACATAAGCGCTTGCGGTGCGATTGAAAAGACATGCCGCGGCGTGCCCGCCGCCGCCCAAACCTGTGCAAACTCCATCAGGCGCGGGTCTATCCATGTGGGCGATGCGCTGAGATGGCCCAAGGGCGATACACCGCCAATGGCAAAGCCTGTCGTGGCGCGCACAAGATTGGCATCTGCGCGCCCCAACGCCTCTCCCGCAAGCTGGGATGCCTTGGCCGGATCAATGCGGTTGCCGCCAGCTGTGAGAAACAATTTTATCGCGCCGCTGTCTTGCCCGCAAAAGATAATAGATTTCACGATCTGATCCAACGCGCAGCCACACGCCATCGCGGCCAGCTCTGCCGTGCGCGCCTCGCCTGCTTCAACTATCGTGTCGGGCAGGCCCGCATCCTGTAAGGCGCGGGCCACGCGGGCAAGGGATTTGCTCATACCCTAGTCAAGGCTTTCCAGCACATCGGCCAAGGTGCCGATCAACTGGTCGATATGCGCTTTCTCGATTATCAGCGGCGGTGACATGGCGATGATATCGCCGGTCGTGCGGATCAGAACGCCTTTTTCATAGGCTTTCAGGAAGGCAGAGAAAGCGCGCTGCGTGGGCGCACCGGGAATGGGTTCCAACTCTATCGCGCCGATCAAGCCCATATTGCGAATATCGATCACATGGCGATGGCCTTTGAGGGAATGCACCGCCTCTTCCCAATAGGGCGCGATTTCGGCGCAACGCTCGAAAAGCCCCTCCTCGCGATATGTTTCCAGCGTGGCCAACCCGGCAGCAGAGGCGATCGGATTGCCGGAATATGTGTAGCCGTGAAACAGCTCTATCATATGCTCTGGCCCGGTCATGAAGGCATCATGAATTTCTGCGCTTGTCAGCACGGCACCCATGGGAATGACCCCATTTGTCAGGCCCTTGGCGCAAGTGATCATATCGGGCGTTACATCAAAATGCTGCGCGCCAAAGGCGCTGCCAAGGCGGCCAAAGCCTGTGATCACCTCGTCAAAGATCAGCAAGATACCATGTTTGCGCGTAATCTCGCGCAGGCGCTGCAAATAGCCTTTAGGCGGGATCAGAACGCCTGTAGAACCCGCCACCGGTTCCACAATCACGGCTGCGATTGTGTCGGGGCCATGCAGGGCGACAATGCGCTCCAACTCATCGGCCAGATTTGCACCATGTTCGGGCTGGCCCTTTGTCCACTGGTTTTGCGGAATATGGGTATGGGGCAGATGATCCACGCCTGCCAGCATCGCGCCAAAATGGCGGCGGTTATTGACAATACCACCTACGGAAATGCCGCCGAAATTGACCCCGTGATAGCCCCGTTCGCGCCCGATCAGGCGGGTGCGGCTGGCATTGCCTGTGGCGCGCTGATAGGCAATCGCGATTTTCAGCGCCGTTTCAACAGCTTCCGAGCCAGAATTGACAAAGAACGCATGGTCAATCCCTTCTGGGGCCAGATCCACCAGCCGATTGGCCAGTTCAAAGGCTTTGGGATGGCCCATCTGAAAGGCAGGGGCATAATCCAGCTCTGCGGCCTGTTTCTGGATCGCTTCTACAATCTTTGGGCGCGCATGTCCGGCATTGCAGCACCACAGCCCCGCCGTGCCATCCAGCACCTGACGCCCATCAGATGTGGTATAAAACATCCCCTCTGCCGCAACCATCATCCGCGGCGCCTGCTTGAACTGGCGATTGGCGGTAAAGGGCATCCAGAAGGCGCGCAGATCATTGGGGGTTGTGCGGTCAAGGGCCATTGGGAAAACTCCGGCATGTTTTGATCAAAAGACGCTACCAGATTTGCGCGCCATGACAAGGGGTCAGAGAAAGACCATGAAGGCCGAGAGCGCCAGAAGCGCAGCCATGATCCGCATGAACAGCCGCCAATGCGCAGGCGATTGAACAAGTCGTGTGAGCAATGCGCCGGCGCTGGCCCAGAACAGGCAGACACCCAGATTCGTGCCGCTGAAAGCAAGCGCCAGACGCGCAGCTTCCTGCATAGGGGCGAGGCCTGCACCATAGCCCGCCGAGGCCGCAAAAGCCACAGCCCAGACTTTGGGATTGATCCATTGAAACAGCGCGCCTTGCCACAGGGTCATAGGCTGGCCAATATCCTGCGCTTCGGTGGTGGGGCGGCGGGTGGCGTTGTAATAATTCCATGCCATCCAAAGTATCCATGCCGCCGCCAGCCCTTGCAATACAAGCCCCAAAGTGGGGTTGGCCAGGATCAGCGCCCCCACGCCAAGGGCCGTGACCGCTGCAATTACCCCCACGCCCAAAACCACCCCAAACAAATGCGGCAAGCTGCGCCGAAAGCCAAACCGCGCGCCAGAGGCTGTGAGCATGATGACATTCGGCCCCGGCGAGAACATGCCAAGGAACACGAAACCATAAAGCAGAGGATCAAAGAACATGGGTTGTCCGTGACAGTGCAAAGGAGAGACCCCGGCACGCGGGCCGGGGTCTGAAGACGTGATAGCGATTTGCGCAGGGCGTTACAATAACCGCCCCGGCAACCAAAGCACCAGTTGCGGGAAGACGAAAACCATCAACACTGCCAGCATCTGCAAAAGCACAAAGGGGATCACGCCTTTGTAAATGTCGATGATTGTCACCCCGGGGGGGGCCACACCTTTGAGGTAAAAGAGCGAGAATCCCACAGGCGGTGTCAGGAACGAGGTTTGCAACACCACCGCAAAGAGCACGATGAACCAGATCTGGTCAAAGCCCAGCAACACCACCACAGGTGCCACAAGCGGCAGCATGATAAGCGAGATTTCCAGCCAGTCCAGACAGAAGCCCGCAAGGAAGGCGATAAAGAGAATCGTCAGCACCACGCCAGAGGGGCCAAAAGGCAATGCGCGCAATTGTTGGGTGATGAAATCATCCCCGCCAAGCTGGCGCATGACCACGGCGAACATCGTGGCACCCAGAAAGATGCCGAAAATGAAGGCGGTGGTAAGCGTTGTTTTCATACCCACATCTTTGAGCACCGCAAGTGACAGCCGTCCATTGGCTGCCGCCAGAAGTGTTGCGCCAAAAGCGCCCACGCCAGAGGCCTCTGTCGGGGTGGCGATGCCGAAAAAGATAGAGCCAAGCACTGCGAAGATCAGCAAGAGTGGCGGCACCACTGCCAATAGCGTGTTCCAGACAAGCCGGGCTGTCACGGGCGGCAGGTTCTTTGGGGCAGGGGCGAGAGTTTTGAACAGCATAGCCGCGATCATGATATAGGCAATATAGAAGCCGCCCAGCATCAGCCCCGGAATCAGCGCACCCATGAACAGGTTGCCCACAGAGACAGACATCTGATCGGCCATGATGATCAACATGATCGAGGGCGGAATCAAAATGCCCAATGTGCCCGCAGAGCACACGACGCCAGAGGCAAAGCCCTTGTTATAGCCCTGTTGCAGCATGATTGGCATAGATAGCAGCGCCAGCAACACAACCGATGCGCCCACGATCCCGGTGGAGGCGGCAAGCAAAATGCCGATCAACACAACCCCAAGTGCCAGCCCACCCCGGAACCGCCCGAAAAGCTGGATGAAATTTTCCATCAGTTTTTCAGTCACGCCAGACCGTTCCAGCATCAGGCCCATATAGATAAACATGGGCAATGCGACCAGAATCCAATTGGACATCTGGCCCCAGATACGTTGCACGAATATCCCGAAAATGCGCATATCGGTCAGGAAAAACGTATCCCAGCCAAAGATTTCGAAACCGTAGATGGCAATGAAGCTGAAGGCGATTGACACGCCTGCCAAAGCCCATGCCACGGGGATGCCCGTAAAGATCAGCGCGATGAAGGAGACCATCATCGCGATCACAAGAATTTCGTTCGTTTCCATCCCATGTCCCTGTCGTGTAACCGCGCGGGATGCGGTCAGGTTGTTAGTGAGAGACCCGCGCGCGCGGGACGTTGAAAAGGAAGGCCGTTACGCGCAAAAGCCGCGCGAATGCCGCCAGCGCAATATATCCGAAGGCCAGCACAATCACGCTTTTGATCATCCAGCGATTGCTCAACCCGCCGGGTGCGGAAGAACGTTCTGCCCGGTTATAGGAGGTTTCGACAAACGGAATGCCATAGGAAATGAGCAGGTAGCACATGGGCAAGATGATGACGGTGATGGCAAACATTTCTATCCAGGCACGTAGCTTTGGTCGAAAATTGGCCGCCAGAACATCCACCCGCACATGCGCGTCATGCAGCAGCGCATATCCGATCCCGAACATGAAGCCCACGGCATACATATGCCACTGAACCTCTTCAACCCAGATATAATTGACATTGAGCACATAGCGCATTGTCACATTCGTCACGATGATCAGAACCAGAATGATCCAGATCGAGTTGAGCACATAGGAGAGAAGCTCCAGTGTCTTTTCGATCATGTCTGACAGCCATGTGCGCGGAAAATCCAGCCCGTGGCTGCGCGCACCGGCATCTTCAACCTTTTCAAGATCGATATCTATATGGGGTTGCAACTGGCTCATGGCGTATTTCCTCCCTGAAGGCGGGCGCGGTGTCTGGGGTCTGCCTTAGTGGTAACTTGGCCGCGCCCTGTGAAGGGCGCGGCCTGCAAGGATTAGGCGAAAATTACTCGCCGATACGGGTTTGCCAGTCGCGCGGCAGATAGCCCATTTCTTTCCAAGGACGCAGTTCGGCTTGATACGTGGTCATCGAAGAGTAGACCTTGCCGAACATTTCGTCACGCTCCGACCAAGCGCCCAGAACCGAATTTGCAGCATCGCGGAAGGCTGCAATCTGCTCGTCCGAATAGGTGCGGATATTGGTTCCGCGCTCTTCAAAGCGGGCCATTGCTGCACCTTGCAGCGCCTCTGCACGGGCAATTGCATATGCATTGCCGGCCATACAGGCCATTTCGATCATCGCTTTTGTCTGATCACCAAGGCCATTCCAGACATCAAGATTGATGTACAGATACTGGTTGGTCGAGGGCTGGTGCCAACCCGGCAGGTAGAGGTAGGGCGCTACCTGGAAGAAGCCAAGCTGTTCATCCACTGTGGGCAGTGAGAATTCTGTGGCATCCAGAGTGCCGGTTTCCAGCGCCTGATACAATTCCCCGCCCGGCAGCAGCGTGACCGACATGCCGAATTCCTGGAAGATCTCGCCACCAACGCCTGCCGCGCGGAAGCGCAGGCCCTGCAGGTCTTCAACGGTGGGCACTTCGTTACGGAACCAGCCAGCAGTTTCCGGGCTGATCGTACCGCACAGGATGGGGTGTACATTCAGCGGGTGGAAGGTTTCCTCAAGCAGCTCTTGCCCGCCGTGATGGGTCATCCATGCCAGAAATTCGATCGATTCCAAGCCGAAGGGCGTTGCGCCAAACAGGGCGGCTGCGGGAACGGTGCCCCATTCGTAGCCCATCCAGCTATAGCCCGCATCGATATTCCCCTGAGAAACGTTCTCGAAAATCGAAAGTGCAGGAACAACTGCGCCCGGCTCGGCGACGCGCAGATCAATATTGCCAGCCGAAACAGCGCGCAGTTGGTCGGCTACCCAAGGCATGGTATCCCCCAGCGCTGTGAGGGTTGAGGCAAAGCTCATGGGGATCTGCCAGCGCACACGTTCTTGCGCTTGCACAGCACCTGCCACGAGGCTTGCGCTCAGGGCGGTTGTGATAAGCAATTTGTTCATTGTTTCCTCCGGTCGTTGGACTTTGGTCTCTGTTTTCAGCGTTTGAGGCAGCAGCCGCAAAAGATTGGTGGTTGGTTCTGCGCAACAAAATTGTGCCAAGCCACCGCTTGTTTTCTGAA
>JAIUNA010000026.1 GCA_022565265.1 Roseinatronobacter sp.
CGCGCCGGGCACAGGGCCAAGGGTAAAGGCATTCCTCAGCACGGGATCGCCGGGGCGCACACCTGCCGCGCGGAGCGCCAGAAACAGTGCCGCGCCACAGGAATTGACAGCCACCGCATAAGAACGGCCAATCTGGCGCGCAAACGCGCGCTCCAACTGCGCCACCAGCCCGCCTGTGGCCGCCACCTCGCCGTAGCGATGCAGGCGGCCTGTTTCCAGCAGCGCCACAGCTGTCGCAATGGCGCTGGCCGGAATTTCGGGCGGGCGACCCAGATCAGGCAGCGGCACCATGGCTCAGACCGATTCCACGGGCGCGCCAAGATCGGCGTTATGGCCGGGATAGTATTTTGCCATCCGCACATCAGCAGTGCGGGCATGGGCTTCCATCCCTTCCAGCCGCGAAATGCGGGCCGTGCGGATTGCCAATTCCTTGCTGGCCGCGCGGTCTGCTTGCTGCCATGTCAGCGGCTTGAGGAATTTATGCACCGACAATCCGGCAGAATAGCGCGCAGCGTATTTGGTGGGCAGGATGTGATTGGGGCCAGAGCATTTATCGCCGTAAGCCACAGTCGTTTCCTCGCCCACAAAGAGCGAGCCATAATTGGTCAGGTTTGCGCGCCACCACTCCAGATCGGCGCAATGCACTTCCAAATGTTCAGATGCATAGTCATCCGACACTTTGACCAGTTCTTCGCGCGTATCGCACAGCACCACTTCGCCATAATCGCGCCATGCGGCATCTGCGGCCTCGCGCGCGGGTTCGGGCAGGGTTGCAATCAGTTCGGGCACACGCACCATCACCTGTTCGGCCAAAGCCTTGTCATCGGTAAACAGCCATGCGGGGGATTCGTGCCCATGTTCGGCCTGCCCGACCAGATCTACTGCCACAATCTCTGGATCAGCGGTTTTATCGGCCAGAATCCCAATCTCGGACGGGCCTGCAAAAACATCAATCCCCACCTTGCCAAACAACATGCGCTTGGCTTCGGCCACGAATTTATTGCCGGGGCCAACGATCACATCAGCCTGTTTGCCGGTGAACAACCCATAAGCCATGGTTGCAATCGCCTGCACACCCCCCAGCGTAAGCACGATATCCGCCCCGGCCTCGCGCATGGCATAAAGCACATAGGGGTGCATCCCACCGCCCCGGAACGGGGTTGAACAGGCGATCACTGTGCCCACACCTGCCGCTTTTGCCGTGGCCACCGACATCACGGCAGAGGCGATATGCGCATAACGCCCTGTCGGCACATAGCAGCCCGCAACATTGCACGGCATCCATGTCTGCCCTGCAATCAGGCCAGAAGGCATTGTCATCTGAAAATCTTGCACCGAAGCACGCTGCGCCAGTGCAAAAGCGCGCACCTGCTCTACCGCAAAGGCGATATCTTCTTTTACCAGATCTGGCACTTCAGCCGCGCGGGCGTCCATTTCCGCGCGCGTGACGACAATCTCACCGCCCCATTTATCCAGCTTGAGCGCATAGTCACGCACTGCCGCCTCGCCCTCGGCTTCGATCCGGGCCAGCATTTCAGATACGACCTGCTGCGCATGGGCAGATTCGGTTTCCGGCGTTTTTGCGGCTTTCTTCAGATAGGTGATCGCCATCTCTGTATTCTCATCCCTAGAGGTTGCGGCCTGCCGCCGCAGAATGGCGGCAGGCGTTTGATGGATCATTCGTTATTGGCAAATGCCCGCAAAACCGGATCATCCATAACCATTTGCATGAATGTCGGATTGATGTAATCCGCAGCCACCGGCGTGGTTTCCGTTGTGCCGACAGAGGTCATGAAATCGCCAACCGCGCTGAGCCACTGATCGATCTGGCTGTCGCCGCCAGAGCGGTCAAGAAGGGAAAGCTGCTCATCCAGCGGGAAAGTGGGGCGCAAATCAACCTCGGCATTCACGGCCACATCCGAAATCTCTACCCCGCCATCGGAATAGAAATCGACCAGATGGCGACGGGCTTCTTCAGGGTTTTCCTTGGCCCAGACCACACCGCGCAAGAAGGCGGCCAGCACACGCGCCACGCGGTCGGGGTGTTCCTCGGCAAAGCCGGGGCGCACAACCAGCGCGCCCGGAACAATTGCGCCCGCATCTTTGCCAGAGCAAAGATAATCGCTATTCGCGCGCTCTTGCAGCGTGTATGTATTGGGCGCCCAGACACCGGCCAGCTTGGCCTCGCCTGCGATGATACCGGTAATCACCTGCGCTTGGGCCAGATTGACATATTCGACATCAGACTGGCTTAGGCCCCACTGTTCCAGACAGGATTGGGTGGCGAAATCCACAGTGGAATTGGTGGTCAGCAAAATGCGCTGGCCCCGGATACTTTCGGGATTGGCGCGAAATTCCTCAATCGCGTCATTGGTGGCCATCAGCGCATTGCCCGCGCTTTCATCATTGGTCAGGCCAATGGTTTGCAAGCCAAACCGCGCAGCCCCCAGAACGGCGGGAACAGAGCCTGTGCCGCCCACATCCCAGTCATTCGCCTGTGCTGCCGCAATCTGGGGCGCACCAGCAGGGAAAGTTGTGAAGCTGGGAGCAAGGCCCACTTCCGCCCACCAGCCAAATTCTGTGGCCAGATAGAAGGGCAGCGCCCAATATAGCGCGGGCTGATAGCTCAGGTTGATCGGCGTCAGATCTTGCGATTGCGCGGGCGCGATGGTTGCAAAGCTTGCGGCTGTTGCAAGGGCAAGGGCCTTGAAAGATAGCTTCATAGGGTCGTTCCTCCTCTGATGGTCATTGTCAGTCTCAAGCGTGTTGAGCTGCCTTTTCCTCGCGCAGGCTGCGCCAGATATGTGTGCGCAGATGCACGAAACTCTCCAAATCCATGACATCTTCGATCTTTTCATGGCTGTCCCAATTCTCGGCATTGCGGATTGCGGCGATATCGCGCACCTCCTTTATCCGCCCCGGCGCGCGCGGCATGATCGCCACGCGATCGGCCAGATAGACGGCCTCTTCCACGGCATGGGTGATAAACAGCACTGTGCGCGGGTTTTTGCGTGCAAGGCGCACAAGCTCTTCTTGCATCACAACACGGGTCTGGGCATCGAGCGCGCCAAAGGGTTCATCCATCAGCAACACATCGGGATCAAGGACATAGGCCCGCGCAATCGCCACACGCTGTTGCATGCCGCCTGACAGCTGGTGCGGAAAATGGCCCGCATATTGCGTCAGGTTCATCAGGTTCAGAATATCGGCAATCCGCGCCTCACGCTCGCGCCGCGCAACATTGAGATTGCGCAATCCCACATCAATATTGTCATACACCGTTTTCCACGGAAACAGGGCAAATTGCTGAAACACGACTGCCCGGTCGGGGCCGGGGCGCTTGATAGGCGTGCCATCCACCGACACAACGCCAGCGGTGGGATTGTCCAACCCCGCGACCATGCGCAGGCAGGTTGTCTTGCCACAGCCCGATGGCCCCACGATCGCCACGAATTCCTTGTCGCGGATTTCCAGATTGATATCTTGCAGCGCCTTGAACCCCGATGTCTTTGGGCCAAAGATTTTGCCAACATCCTGAAACTGGATCACACCCATCGCATTAACCCCTTTTTATTCCTGTCACTGATCCAGCCCACGGCGGCGCTGGATGATGCGCTCGATCAGGCGCAGCGCGCTATCCAGCGCCAGCCCCACAAGCCCGATCGCAACCATCCCGGCCATCACTGTTGTTGTTGAAACATTCGCCTGCCCCTGCACCATCATGTACCCCACCCCTGCAGAGGCCACGATCAATTCAGCCCCAACCAGCGATTGCCACCCCAGCCCGGCAGAGACACGCAGGCCAGAGATGATAGAGGGCACGGAAGAGGGCAAAAGCACTTCACGGATCACGCGGTGGGACGGCGTGCCCAGCATATTGGCCGCCTCTATCAGGCGCGGATCGACAAATTTCGCGCCGCGATAAGCATTGATCACGCATGGCGGAAAGGCGCCTGCAAAGATGATCATGATCGGCCCGCCAATACCTGTGCCAAACCACAAGGCCGCAAAGGGAACCCATGCAATCGGCGCCACAAAGCGCAGCGCATCAAATAGCGGCGAGACGATCTCATCAAGCACCTGATACCAGCCCATCAGCAACCCCAGAGGAATGCCAATCAGCGCGGCCAGCACAAAGCCATAGGCGAAGCGCTGGAAACTGGCTGCCAGATGGCCCGGCAGCGTGGCCCCGGCAAAGCGCCGCTCCAACAGCGTGGAAAAGCGATCATACACATCTACCGGCGAGGGCAGAAAGACGGCGGGAACAAGCCCACTGGTGGCCAGCCCGTGCCAAAGCCCGATGAAACATGCCAGCCCCAGAAACCCCAGCCCGACAGAGTGCGCGAGTGAAATCTGCTTGTTCATCGCCCTACCCTCTCGCTGCCAAGGCAGCCGTATTCCAGCGCAAGGCGCGCTGCTCTGCCATGCCAAGCGCCTTTGTCGTGCTCCAGCCCAAGATCGCCACTGCGATCATGCCCACAAGGATCATACCGGGATAAAGATCTTGCTGCGCCACGTTCAGCACCCGGCCAATGCCATAGAACGCGCCCACCAGCTCTGCCGCAACAAGCGTTGTCCAAGAGGCCTGCAATGACAGCCGCAGCCCTGTAAACATCATCGGGCTAGCACCGGGAACCAGAACTTCGGTGACAAAGCGCGCCTTGGGCATGCCCAGCATATAGGCGGCTTCCAGCACCGGACGGTCTATGTTGCGCACCCCGGCATAGGTATTGATGACCGAGGGCACGAAAGCCGAAAACCAGATCACCATCATCTTTGCCGCATCCCCCAGCCCCAGCCACAGGATGGCGAGCGGAATCCATGCAAGCGGCGGAATAGGCCTAATAATCAGGAAGATGGGGTTGATGAAGGCCTCGGCGCGGCGGCTCCAGCCCATCAAAAGCCCCAGTGGCACACCTGTTGCAATGGCAAACAGAAACCCCAGCACCACCAACCGCAGCGATGTGTAAACATGGATTGCCAGATCACCGCCGCCATAGCCACGGCCCGACACATGTATCAGCGCCGACCATGTTTCGGCCGGGGATGGAAAGCGGCCAGATGGAATTATACCCAAGCCCGTCGTCATGCCATACCAGAGGATGCAAACGACAAGGATGGTGACGAAACCTATCAAAACCCTGCGTGGCAATTTGTCTCTCCCTTGTTATGTAAACGCTTTCATATTTTCTCATTCACTGTCAAGATTATTTCGAAATTTTCTTGATAAACTTGTTTTTTAATGCAAAACAGGAGATGTAAATTTTCATAAAGGACATGAAAATTGTCATTTCGTCGCAAACCAACCCTCAATGACATCGCGCGGGAATCAGGCCATTCCATCGCAACCGTCTCGCGCGCGCTGTCACAGCCCGCGCTGGTGCAACCCGATACGCTGGCGCGTATCCGCGATGTGGCCACCCGGCTGGGATATGTGCCCAACCGCAAGGCGCGTGCGCTGGCCTCTGGCCATTCCGATACAATCGGGGTGGTCGTGCCCACGCTGAATTCGCCTATCTTCTCCTCCACCCTGCAAGAGATGCAGCGCGCCTTTGCGGCACATGGGTATCAGTTGCTCATTGCCTCGCATGAATATGACCAGGCAAACGAAGCGGCGGCACTGGGGCAATTGCTGTCACATGGGGTGGATGGGCTGGTGGTGGTCGGGGCGGAGCGCCCGCAAGCCAGTTGGGCCATGATCGAGGCCGCCAATATCCCCCTTGTCCAGATGTGGGAAGGCCGCGAGGGCCATGACCGCGTGACGGTGGACAGTTTTCAGGCGGGCTATCTGGTCGCGCGGTATTTGCTGGATATCGGCCATAGCCGGATTGGCGTTATCTGTGGGCGGCTGCAAAGCAATGATCGCCAACAAGCCCGCGTGAATGGCATTCGCGCCGCCATGCAGGAAGAGGGCCTGACATTGGCGCGCACGCAAATCAGCGAACAGCCCCTGACAATCTCTGCCGGGCGGTCGGGCTGCACCACGCTTCTGGAAATGGTTCCCAGACCGAGTGCGATTATCGGCACTGCCGATCTTCTGGCCATTGGCGGGATGATCGAGGCGCAGGCGCGTGGCATCTCGGTGCCCGGCGGCATGTCATTTGCCGGGATCGACAATGTGGATGTTGCCGCGCATCTTTCACCCTCGCTAACAACCGTGGATATCCCGGCTGCCAGCATTGGTACGGAAACCGCTGCGCTGATGCTGCGTCGCCTGACAGAGCGCGCACCAGAAGCAGAGACAGCGATCAAACTGCCGATTACCCTTGTCGTGCGCCATTCCACCGGGCGGCCAGACCGAGCGTAAGCGCGCGACAGCTGCCTAGAGTATATTGCGCAAAACTGGGAACCGGTTTTGCGCAAAAAGACATGCGACCACTCTAGCGCAGCCCAGAAGCCATGCGCAGATGCACCGGGGCGCGCGCCTCTCTGGCGGCGCGGGTAAGCGCGCAATCAAACACCACATCGCTGCCCAAGGCGTAAGGGCGCGTTTCGGGGCGCAATGCATCGGCCAGAACCGCGCAGGGGCTGGGCAGTGTAAGCCCCTGTGGCCCACCACCAATCAGAACCGGCGCAATCGCCACATGCAGGCGCGACAACACTCCCGCCTCCAGAAAGCGCCCGATCGTGATCCCCCCGCCCTCGATCAACACTGTGTTCAGCCCCTCTGCGCGCAGGGCCTCGGATATCTGGGCAGGGGCGATCTGGCCATCCTGCGCGTGCAGGCGGAGTATGGTTACACCTGCCGGGCGGGGCGTGTCCACGGTTTGAATCACAAACCGGCGCGCACCATCGGCGCGCAGCACAGGCGCATCATTTGGCAAGCGGCCTTGTGGGTCAATCACAATGCGCGCGGGGTTTGGCCCCGGACACAGGCGCACTGTCAGGCGCGGTGCGTCATGCAGCGCCGTGCGCACCCCAATGACCACCCCATCCACCAAGGCCCGGATACGGTGCAAATGGGCCAGCCCATCCGGCCCAGATACATCGCGCGCATCGCCTGTGACTGTGGCAATGCGCCCATCAAGCGATTGCCCGATTTGCGCCACAAGCACCGGCCCCAGATCGCGCCGCGCGACCGGGCCATAAAGTGCCAGCGCCGCGTGTTCCGCCGCGCTCCATGTGCCGCAACAATGACATCCTTGGCCGTGGCGGATATCCAGCAGTCGTTTCCAGACCCGCGATGTTACCTCAACCTGCATTGGTCTGCCCCTCTGAACGATGTGCGGCGGGTATGGCAAGAATATCCACATGCCCGATGGTGCAGAATGCTTGCGCCATCTGGCTTTGGCGCATATGCGCCCAGTCGGGTGCATCGCGCAGCCCGATATCTTGCGCGGCCTGTGCAATGCCCGCCACAAGCTCTTGATGCAGTTGCGCCATATCCGGGCCGATCTGCCAAGGCGATTGCGCCTGCTGCACAGAAAACCCCGCCGCGCCAAATGCGGCAAGCGCACGCGGCCCGGCATCCGGCCCCAACGCCGCGCCAAAGCCCTTGTCCCGGCGCTGATGCTGGTTGAAGGCCCGTGTGATTGCGCCATCCTGCGGGTGTTCGGGTACCCACTGCATCTGTCCATCATAGCTGAGCGCCGCATAGAACGGCATGTCCAGCCGGGCCACAAGCGCGTGAAGCCATGCCTCCGACACCAGATCAAGCAGCGCCGAGGCGGTAACGAGTGTTACCCCGTCCAAGGGCAGCGCCGCGCTATCGGCCAGATCAGCCAGAACAGTTTCGGCATCGGGGCCAATCTGGGCGGCAGCAAGGCGCAGCAAGTCCGGGTCGTTATCCACCAGCCGCCAGCGCGTGCCTTCGGGCAGAAAGGGCGAAAGCGCACGCCAAGTGGCCCCTGTCCCACAGCCCAGATCAAGGATCAGCGGCTCTGGCCCGGCAGCCTTGGCCGCCGCGCGCAACACTGTGGCATCGCGCGCGGCCCTATCGGCCGGATCACGCAAGGCCAGCCACTGCGCCGAAAATCCCATCCTCAGATCGCCCCCTCATACCAAGCCCGCGCAATATGGCTTTCATGCAGCATGATCCGCAATTTCCGCACGCGCCCCCCGTCGCCCAGCGCGCCAGCGCGCAAACGTTCGGCCATCTGTTTGAAAATATGGTCACACAGAAATTCCGTTGTTGTAAACTTTCCTTTAAATTCGGGAAGTTCATCAAGGTTCTTATAGCGAAGCGGCTCCAGAACCTGCGCCAAAGCCTCGGTGGCAAGGCCGATATCCACCACCAAGCCATGCGCGTCGATGTCATCGGTAAAAAACGCAGCATCCACGGTGAATGTGGCGCCATGCAACCCCTGCGCGGGGCCAAATACGGGCGATGGCAGCGAATGGCCAATCATGATGTGATCTCGGACTTCAACGGCAAACATAAGCGGGGGTCCTTCAGACAGGGTGATAACGGATACGGTGACACAGCGTGTCGGGATCAGACAGGATTGCGCCATACCGGGCAGGCATAGCGTGAAACTCACTCTCGCCCGATATCAGCGCGTCCAAGGCGGGATCGGCCAAGAGCGCCAGCGCCTTGGCCATGCG
The DNA here is from genome assembly GCA_022565265.1 of Roseinatronobacter sp. Lineage (GTDB taxonomy): Bacteria > Pseudomonadota > Alphaproteobacteria > Rhodobacterales > Rhodobacteraceae > Roseinatronobacter. Next base: position 8,545 of record JAIUNA010000026.1, read on the forward strand.
CCGCGCATATGTCCAGCGCGGCAGGCGCGCAGGCGGCAACTGTCCCACTTGCGAACTGACCAGACGCAAGCGGCGGCTGTGAAAGGCTCCGCCCAACGGCAACGGTGTTTCGCCCGCGCCATGCCAACTGCCCTCAACGATCGTGGCCTCTTGCCCCGCGACATCCAGCGCAAGGCGCAACCCTGCTGCGGTGGCAGAGAGATGAAACACAATGTCGCATTCGCGCGGCCCGGCATCGGGGGCGGCATAGGCACAGCCCAGCCGCGCGGCAAGTGCGGCACGTGCGGGATTGGGATCGACCAAGGTTACATCTGCCCCCGGCATGCGCGCTGCCAGATAGCCTGTCAGCGCGCCCAGCACACCTGCGCCAATTACGGCAATCCTGTCGCCAGCAGAGGCGCCGCTATCCCAAAGCAGATTGAGCGCGGTTTCCATATTGGCCGCCAAAACCGCGCGCCCCGCAGGCACATCATCGGGCACATCCGCCAAGGCACTGTCGGGCAGGCGAAACGCTGTCTGATGGGGGTGCAGCGCAAAGACAATCTGCCCCATGCGCGGCCCCTCGCAAATGCGCCCAACTGCGCAATAGCCGTATTTTACAGGAAACGGAAAAGCGCCTTCCTGTGCAGGCCCGCGCATCCGCCCGTATTCCGATTGTGGCACGCCGCCAGTGAAAACCAGACGCTCTGTTCCCCGGCTGATCCCGGAAAACAGCGTCTCCACAAGCACCCCTTCTCCAAGGCTGCCCGGCCGAATGGCACCCTGTTGCGGGCCGATACACCAGAAAGCCGGCGCACTCATGGCAGCATATGTCCCGATTTGGCCGCTTTCGTGGCCAGATAGGCGTCATTCAGTGGCCCCCGCCCCACCTGTAGCGGTACGCGCGCCACCACAGTAATATCTTGCGTAGCAAGCCCTGCAACTTTGGCGGGGTTATTGGTCATCAGGCGCAGGCGCTCTATCCCCAACTGGCGCAGGATTTCGGCCCCTATTCGGAAATCGCGCATATCATCCTCAAAACCCAACCAGTGATTGGCCTCGACCGTATCAAGCCCCCCATCTTGCAAGGCATAGGCGCGCATTTTATTGGCAAGGCCGATGCCCCGCCCCTCTTGATTGAGGTAGAGCAGCACCCCACCGCCCCCTTTGGACATCGCAGTCATGGCCGCAGCAAGTTGAGCACCGCAATCACATTTCAGGCTGCCCAGCACATCCCCGGTGAAACAGGCCGAATGCAAGCGCACCAGCACGGGCACCGAAAAATCGGGCTTGCCGATTTCGATGGCGTAATGCTCGGCACGGCTGCCATGCAGGCGAAAGACATGCACCCGGCCTGCCTGTGAAATCTGCATTGGCATGCTGGCCGCGCTGACAGGCTGTACCACCGGACTGCGCCCCAATTCAGCCAGCACATCCTGCGCGGGGATCGTGGCCAGCCCCATATGTGCCGCATTGCCTTGGGTGATTGCCACACTCACCACCGAGGGCAGGCTTTCCAGCGTTTGCGCCAGCGCCAGACCCGCGTTTTGCACCCGCGAAGCCTGGCGCAATATAAGCTTTTGCGCGGAATTTGCGCGCTGCGGGTCTTTCCCGACAATTGCTGCGATCCATCCAAGAGTGGCGCTTGCTGGCAGGCGGAATGACAAGGCATCCGCCCCCTGCCCCGCCGCCAGTCCAAGTGCGGCCGCACGGCGCTGCGTGATCACCAACTCTGGCATGCCCAGCGCCTGAAACCCTGCAAAGCGCGGCGCGCGCAACACCTCGGACAAGACCACAAGGCAGGCATGTTCTCCATCCACGAGCGCCACAGGCAGGCCAAGATGCAAATCACTGCGCGCGCGTATCACACGCTCGGCAAGGTCTGGCATGATTGCCATAACCGACCGCATGGCGGGCGTGGTGGGTGCCAGTGCATGGGGCTGGGCGGGCAGATTTAGCATCGGTAACCTGAATGTTGCATACAGGCTAACGAATTAGAGCATTTGTCACAGAAGCAAGGGCGCGAACTGTCATCCCACCTCGACAGCGCGTCAGGCGCGCTATGTTCTGGCATTATAAGGCAAAAGGGGGCGATATGGATCAGTGGTTGGGTTTGCTACGGTCTTTGGCCATTTATCACAATCCCGTGACACTCTGGGCATGGCGAGGGTTTTATCGTGAAATTTTATCACCGGGCGATCTGGTCTTTGATGTGGGCGCGCATGTTGGCACGCGTGCACGCGCCATGCGCCGCGCTGGGGCGCATGTTGTCGCGCTGGAGCCACAGCGCCTGTTCACCCGCTATCTGCGTCTGACACTGCCCAAGGATATCGTGCTGATAGAGGCTGCCGCAGGCAAGGCGGCGGATCTGGCCCAAATGGCCGTGTCATCGCGCCATCCCACGGTCTCATCGCTCAAAGCCGGGTTTGTTACAGATGCCGCCGAAGTGCCGGGCTTTGCGCATGTGCGCTGGGACAAGACAGAAGCGGTACGTGTCATCACGCTGGACAGTCTCATCACAGAGCATGGCCTGCCCGCCTATATCAAAATCGATGTCGAGGGTTTCGAACTGGAAGTGCTTTCTGGCCTGTCGCATGCGGTTCCAATGATCTCGGTTGAATATCTGCCCGGCTTTCAAGATCTGACACTTGCCGTGCTGGAGCGTCTTGACCAGCTGGGCCATTACCAATTCAACCCGGTACGCGGCGAGCGGGGCGGATTTCTGTGGCAAGAGTGGCGCGATAGCGCAGCGCTGCGCGATTGGCTGGCCAGCTTGCCCGCCGATGCGCCCTCTGGCGATCTTTTTGCGCGGCTGGCAGTTTGAAGCTGTCACCGCCCGCGCAACTGTGCCGCAAACGGAGCGAATAGCGCAGGCGTGGCAGTGATAACAGAGCCAGTTTGCTCTGGCCGCTCTCCCCTCTCCCACCCCTCCACCAGCGCGCCGCTTTCACGCAGCAGCACCAGCCCTGCCGCAATGTCCCAAAGCTGCAAGCGCCGTTCCCAGAACGCATCCAGACGCCCGGCAGCCACATAGGCCAGATCCAGCGCCGCAGACCCCATGCGCCGCACCCCGGCACAAAGTGGCATAAGCCGCGCAATATCGGCGGCATGTGCATCAATGCAGCCCATACCCCCAAAAGGAATGCCAGTTCCCAGCAACGCGGATGCAAGATCGGGGGTTGGGGCTGCGCGGATAGGGCTGGAATTGAGATAGGCCCCGCCCCCGCGCTCTGCAACGAAACACTCATCACGCAAAGGATCATAGATCACCCCCACGGACATCACAGTGTCAATTTCCAGTGCGATGGACACAGACCAATGCCCAATCCCGCGCAAGAAATTGGTCGTGCCATCCAGCGGGTCGATGATCCAGCGTCGCTGCGCCAATGCCGCCATGCTGCCGGTTTCCTCGCCCAGCCAGCCATCACCGGGGCGCTCTGCGGCCAGTCTGGCGCGCAAATGCGCCTCTGCTGCGTGATCGGCTTGTGATACGAAATCGCCCGGGCGCTTTGTGTGCACTTGCAAACTGTTGCGCCGGTGCCAATGGTGCAGCAGGATATCCCCTGCTTCCTTGGCAAGGGTGATCGCCAAATGACGGTCAGACAGGCTCATAGTGACAAGGCCACCCGACCTTTCGTGTGGAACAGCCACAGCACATCCCGCCCGAAAGACCATAGCAGCACCGCCCCCGCCCCCCAAAGCACGAGATGGGCCAAAGCCGCAGGCAAAGCAGGCACAAGCAGGACGATAAGCGCCCCGATCTGGATGGCACAGGCCAGTTTGCGTGCCTGACTTTGCGGCAGGGGCCGCGCCATCCACGGCCAGACCCAGGCAGAGGCAACAAACAGATAGCGCGGTACACCCAGAACCAGCACCGCAAGCCCGACTGTTCCAAAGGCCCAGACATTCAGCGCAAGAATCAAACCAAGGGCTGCATCCACCTCCATGTCAAACCGCGCTCCAAAGTCAGAAACCAGCCCTTCGCGCCGCGCGATCCATCCATCCACCCCATCCAGCGCCAAGGCGATAAGAGCAAGACCCAGCACAGGCCATGCCGCAGCAGTGCCAAACAGGGGGGCAAGAAGGGCCGTTGCGAGTACCAGCCGCATAAACGTGACACGGTTGCACAGCCCGATACGCCCATGTGGATACCCATGCAGCATGTGCCACACTGCCAGACCAGCGCCCAAGACATAAGCAGCCAGCGCCACCAGCAGTGCCAAAGGATTCAGCCCCACCAGATACACCGACAGCCCGCCCACCGCGCCAAAGCCTGCTACCGCCATTAGGCAGGCAGATTTTGCGGGCGGTTGGAGCATCTGCGTCATGCGGGCCTCAGGATTTGCGACTCTGGCTAGGCCATGTAGCGCAGGCAACGTACAGTCAAGCCGCGCAGTCTTCCTGCCCCCCCCCGCGCCAGAAGCCTGCCCGCCAACTTGAAGCTGTTGCCAAGAGCGGGTATCTGAATATCTCTCTCGGATACCGGATTTTGCCCATGACCACCCCCAAGCCCATAGCGGCACCGCAGCGCCAGCCGCAATTCATCCCGCTTGCGCTTGCACTTGGCGCACTGTGTCTGGGGCTTGGCTATATAATGCTGCAAGGGTCGGGGCGGTTGGCTGCGCTTTGGGCGGTGGGGGCCGGGCTTGGCTTTGCACTCTATCATGCGGCTTTCGGATTTACCGGGGCTTATCGTACCTGCATCCTGACAGGGCGTAGCGGGGCGGTGCGGGCGCAAATGCTGATGCTGGGGCTTGCGGTTGTGCTTTTCTTTCCCGCACTGGCGGCGGGTTCCGTCTTTGGCCAGCCCGTGCGCGGCTTTGTCTTCCCGGCCGGGTGGGAAGTTGTGATCGGGGCATTCCTGTTCGGAATCGGCATGCAACTGGGGGGCGGCTGCGCATCGGGGACGCTTTATACCACGGGGGGCGGCGACACACGAACAGCGGTGACGTTGGTGTGCTTTGTTGCAGGGATGACGTTTGGCGCATGGGATATAGAACGCTGGGAAAGCCTGCCTGCCTTGCCGCCCATCTCTTTGCCCGAAACACTGGGCCTGTGGCCTGCCTTGGCGCTGAACCTCTCGCTTTTTGCGGCAATCGCCTATGCGCTTGCCCGGCGCGAGCAGCGCAAGACAGGCGGGGTTGAACCCTTGTTTCGCAGACCCGGCAAAAGCTTTCTGTCCGGCCCCTGGCCTTTGGCATGGTCGGCGCTGGCCTTGGCAGTGCTGAATTTCGCAACATTGGCCATTGCCGGGCGGCCTTGGGGGATAACCCAAGCCTTCGCCACTTGGGGGGCGCGCGTGGCAGAGGCCGCGGGCTGGGCCGATCCTGTGTTCTGGCCCTATTGGGAAGACCCCACACGCATTGATCTGCTCCACCGCCCCCTTGTTCAAGATGCAACACATCTGATGAATATCGCGCTGGTTTTGGGCGCCTTTCTGGCGGCAGGGATGGCAGGGCGCTTTGCGCCTGATTGGCGCATCGGCTTGCGGCCCCTGCTGGCAGCCATCTTGGGCGGGCTATTGCTGGGCTATGGCGCACGCATGGCCTTTGGCTGCAATATCAGCGCGTTTTTCTCTGGCGTTGCCTCTGGCAGCCTTCATGGCTGGTTCTGGATAATCGCCGCTTTGCCCGGCAATATTCTGGGTTTATGGCTAAGGCCAGTATTTCATCTTGATAATCCTCGGTGATACGGGATTATTTTCCATAATTTGCAGAAAATAGAGCGCGATACGGGCAATATATTCCAAAATCATCTGCTTTGCGGTAGAGAGGGGCGCGAACAGGAAAGGATATCCCATGACACGCTTCAGTCTGATTGCTTTGGCGCTGAGCGCGAGTTTGCTGTCGAGCACCGCGTTTGCCCAACAGCCAACCCCACTTCTTGCGCAGGCCTGCGCGGGCTGCCATGGCCAATCTGGCGAGGGGGAAGGGGCCATTGCGCGGATTGCAGGCTATGACCGCGAGGCCTTCGTGAAGATCTGGCAAGAGTTTCGGGAAAATTCGCGCCCGGCCACGATCATGAACCGCATCGCGCCGGGATATACGGATGAGGAAGTACAAATCCTTGCCGATTATTTCGCGTCCATTCAATAAGGAGCCAAGCCCATGACAATTCTGACACGTCGCAGCTTTGGCGCTCTGATTGGTGCAAGTGCAGCCACACTTGCCGCGCCTTCCCTGCTGCGCGCCAATTCGACTGGCCGCCTTGTGATTATCGGTGGCGGGTGTGGCGGGGCTTCTGCCGCCCGCTTTGCACGCATCAATTACCCCGAAGTCGAGGTGACACTGATAGAGCCATATCCCACCATCATCACTTGCCCCTATGGCAACCTGATTTTGGGTGGCAAAAGGACATTGCCGCAGATCACCCATTCCTACGATGGGTTGCGCGCACGCGGCGTAACTGTGCTGCAAGACCGTGCCGCAGATATTGATCCGGTGGCAAAAACGGTGCGCTTGGCCAGCGGGGGTGATCTTGGCTATGACAAACTGATCGTCTCTCCGGGGATCGGGCTGCGCTGGGGCGCTATTGAGGGGTATGACGAAGCGGCGGCGCAGATTTTTCCACATGCCTGGATGGGTGGGGACGGATCACAGATCACGCTGTTGCGCCAGCAGTTAGAGGCGCTGCCAGAAGGCGGCGTTGTGGGCCTTGCCATTCCCGGCAACCCGTTTCGCTGCCCCCCCGGCCCCTATGAGCGTATCTCCATGATCGCGCATTACCTCAAACAGGCCAACCCGACCGCGAAAATTCTGGCATTCGATGCCAAAGAGGGGTTCTCGAAACAGGGCCTCTTTCAAGATACCTGGGCCGAACTATATGGCGATATGATCGAATGGATTCCCGGCAATCAGGATGGCAAGATCGTGCGCGTGGATGTGGAAAACAAGCTGTTCATCAGCGAGTTCGGCGAAGAGCACCGTGTTGATGTGGGCAATGTGATCGCGCCGCAATATGCGGCGGCCATTGTGCGCGATACGGGGCTGGCAGACGAGTCCGGCTGGGTTCCTGTCAATTCGCGCACATTTGCGGCGGCGGCAGCATCTGACATACATGTGATCGGGGATGCCAACATAGCAGCCCCCTTGCCAAAATCGGGCTATATTGCCAATTCCACCTCCAAAACCGCCGTTGCGGCAGCGCTTGCGGATGTGACAGGCCGCCCTGCCCCCAGTGATCCTGTCTATTTCAACACCTGCTACAGCCATGGCGGGGCAGAATACGGTTTTTCAGTGGTGGGCGTGTTCCGCCCCACCGATGAGGGCTTTGCCGAAACGCCGGATTCCGGCGGTGTCTCTCCGCGCGGGCCATTGTCGGAACTGGCAGAAAACCGCAGGTTGGAAGCAAGCTATGCCGATGCATGGTATGACAGCATCACACGGGATATGTTCTCGTAACAACAATATGAAAGGACGCGTGATGACAGCTAATCGGCGCGAATTTCTTCAGGGTGCGGCAGTCTCTGCCGCACTCGTTCTTGTCAGCGGCACTGCGCTTCATGCTGAAGAAAATGCCGAATGGCAGGCATGGCGCGACCAGATTCTGGATGGGCGCGAGGCCAGCGAAGGCGGCATAGAGCTTGATGTGCCCCGCGTGGCCGAAAATGGCGCACAAGTGCCACTTACAGTGCGCATTGACAGCCCGATGACAGATGCTGACCATGTGCGCGCCATTCACATCATCGCCACGCGTAACCCGGCCCCGGAAATCGGCAGTTTCCACCTTAGCCCGCAACTGGCGCGGGCCGAAGTGTTCACCCGCATACGGTTGGCGGAGGAACAGGAAATTCTGGTTCTGGCGGAACTGTCAGATGGCCGCGTGCTTGGTCAGGCCGCGATTGTAACCGTCTCTGCTGGCGGCTGCGCAACCTGAGGAGAAAACCATGTCGACACCAAGAGTTCGCCTGCCCCGCTCTGCGCGCGCAGACGAGGAAATCGAGATTCGTACCCTGTTGAACCACCCGATGGTAACGGGCCTGTCCTCGGATAACCCGCGCGATATGTTGGCCCGGTTCGAGGCGCGAATGAATGGCGCGCAAGTGCTGAGCTACGACTTTGGCAATGGCAGTGCCGCCAACCCGACATTCACTTTTCATGTACGCGCTGCCGCGCCCGGCAATTTCGAATTTGTCTGGACACATGAGGATGGACGCGAATTTCGGGCCGAAGGCAGCGTTGATGTCTCTTGATGCGCCCGCATGCGCCACCTGCCCTGCCTCTGGTGTCTGATGGTTCCGGCGACGATGTTGCCGGGGGCATCGGCATGATCGCCAACCCGCTCATTTCGCCAGAAGGCTTTGTCACACAGGCCAGCGCAAAAACCGCAATGGGGGATGATGCAGCGCTGATTGAGCTATGCTTTGATCAGCGGCGCTATGATCCCGCGCTTTTTGCAGCCTATGGCATCGCCCCTCCTGAGGGATTGGAACGAATGGCCCTCAAGCGGCAGGCGGATTTTCTGGCCGGGCGGGTGGCCACGGCACTTGCGTTGCAAACCCTCGATCTGCCAGCACATGACATTCGCAGTGGCAGCAATCGCGCGCCCGTCTGGCCAACGGGTATTGCAGGCGCGATCACCCATAGCCACGGGCGCGCGGCCAGCCTTGTAACCCATGCGCCAGACAGGCTGTGCGGGATTGATCTGGAACGCATCGCCACAGGCACGGCACGAGACGCGATTTACGCCAAATGCCTCTCGCCGGGTGAGGGTAGAATTGCACGCACAGCGCGGGACTATAGCCCGGACATTGCCGCAACGCTGATATTCTCTGCCAAGGAAAGCATCTTCAAGGCGCTTTACCCGCGCGTGGGTCGGTTTTTCGGCTTCACTGCCGCCGAGTTGAGGGACGGACTTTCAGATCACAGCCTTCACTTCCAGATTACCGAGGCGCTGCATCCCGATGTTCCGGCGGGGTTTTCGCTGGAGATTGCCTATCAGGTCAGGGCTGATCATGTGATGACATGGCTGGCTATCGCAGCCCCACCCGCGCCCCAACCCTCCCATAACGGTGAGAATTTCACGCGCCATCAAGCCCATACGCAGGGGCGGGCAGGATAAGATGCTGCCCAGAATGCGGCAAAGCGCGGAGTATGCCCCCGCGCTGCCAGTAACTACGGGCCATGCCCCCTTACCAGTTAAATTGCCTTCCGACTGAGAGGCGAAAATCGCGGCCCCGGCGCAGCTCGTTATTGGCAGAGGCGCCGTTGAGGATGTTGCGATAGGATTTGTCAAAGACGTTATTGACAGCCAGTTGCACTTCCAGCCCCGCCATGGCCCCCTGATCTGGCCGCCATGTGACGAACAGGTCATTCACCTCGTAAGCGGGGAAAACCTCGCCGCTGGCCAAGCTTGCCTTGCGCAGGAATGTCCCGCGCCAGCCATAGTCAAGGGTCTCATCAAAGGCGCGCGCGCCGAGTTCCAGAACCAGCTCATCGGCCGGGGTTGAGCTGAGGCGCGCGCCCGTCGCTGTGTCGGTTCCCAGAATGCGGGAATAGGCGAATTTGCCAAATAGGGTTTGGGCGTCATAGCCGCCTTCCAACTCTATCCCGCGGATATGGGCGCGCGCGATATTCTCGTAGGTTGATCCTGCAATCAGCCGGTCGCGCCGATCGATCTTGTTGGTGATCCGGTTGGAAAATGCCGTCACTTTCAGATCAAGGCTATCGCCTTGAGTGAAGAGATCAGAACTGCCAAAGGAAAACCCGGCCTCGACCGTGCGCGCGCGCTCTGGTTGCAGATCAAGCGAGAAGGTGCGCGCCACCCCGGCTGCGGCTGTGCCCACATCAAACACCTCGTCGATTGTGGGCGCGCGTTCGGTCTGGGCGAAAGAGCCAAACACGGCCCATGCCTCGTTGATCTTGTAATGCAGCGCGAGAGAGGCCACCCCGGCAGTATTGCTGCGCGCTTGTGCAAAGGCCAGATCGCGTGTTGGCGTCACCCGGATACGATCGCGGCGCAGCCCCAGAACGGCGGTAAACTGTTCATTCCAGATAAACTCGTTTTGCAAGAACAGCCCATATTTGCGCTCGCTCCCCTCTGGGTGAAAGGTAAATGTCCCGCCCGTGTGCTGCGCGCGGCGCTTCTGGTCAGAGGCGGCAATGCCCAGAGTGAGGTAATTCTCCCATCCCGCGCCCTGAAACTGCATCCGGTTTTCGGCGCGCAGGCCGAGAGTGGTGTAGTGATAGCGGGCATCATTGAAGATCGCGCTGTTCAACCCGCCGGGATTGCGGGCGTTGTTCTGGTCAATCAGGGTACGCGAATAGGTGAGTTGCACACGGCTGTCCAACAATGGGTTGCCGCTGGCGGGGTTTGTCCAGATCAGTGTTGCCGTGTCATCCTGCGCCTTGCGATCCACGGTTCCGAAGCTGGTCAGCAAATTGGAGACAGAGGAATAATTGGCATTGTCCTCGTCACTTAGCCAGCGTGTCAGCGACAGGCTGAGGGTTTGTTCATTATCAGTGCCAAAGCGGTAGGTTCCTTTCACCAGCCCGGATGTGCCCGACATGCCAGAGCCTGTGATGCGGCTGCCATCGCCTGCGCGGTAATCGCCTTCGCTGCGATGCGTGAGCGCGGCCAGCATCTCCACATTCTCGCCAAAGCGCTGCGCCAGAATGACAGAGCCAAAGCCCCCCGCCCCGGGTGTATTGGCCCCGCCCCGCCGCCGCAGCGCGGGATTTGTGGGCGGTGTGAGGAAATCAGCGGCCTGGTTGGGTTGAAAGGGC
>JAIUNA010000027.1 GCA_022565265.1 Roseinatronobacter sp.
AACGCCCACCTGAGCCGCCGAATGGGCGCGGATATCCACTGCCACCGGCCCTTCCAACGTACCACCATAGCCGCGCGACAGGATATGTGGCTTATGCCCCATCGCCATCAGCATCTGAGCCAAGGCGATAACAGTGGGGGTTTTGCCCGTGCCGCCAATATTCAGATTACCCACGCAGATAACCGGCACAGGCGCACGGTATTGCGGGGCGCGCGCTACGCGCCGCGCCGTTGCACGCGCATAGACCATGGCCAGAGGCATCAGCAACCGCGCGCGCAGGCCCGGTGCATGGGGCGGGGTAAACCAGAAACCGGGCGCGCGCATCAGGATTTGCCTTTCGGGCTTGTCCGCACCAACAGCGCCGACATGATGGTTTCCGTTGCCCCCGACCCTGCGGAAATAACCTGCCACGCGCGATGGGCCTGATCGGCCGCTTGTTCGGGGCGCAGCGCAGTACACACTGCCGAACCCAGCGATTCCGCGCCCTGAATCATGCGGGTGGCGCGCGCCTCGCGCAGCAGATCGAACGCTTCGGAATAGCGTCCGAACATGCGCCCATGTACGATGGCACAGCCTAAACCCGCTGCCTCCATCGGGCTGAGGGATGGCCCATCGGCGCCCAAAGTGCCCCCCAGATAGCAGGCGACAGCCAACCGATACCACAGCCCGCGCTCTCCGTCAGTATCCGCCACATAGACTTGCGTCTCTGGTGTGACAGGATCATCCAGCGAACGCAGCGCCGTCACAAACTGCTCGGCACATCGCGCGCGCAGCTCTGGCCCGCGCATCGGGTCTGCCGGTTGCAGGATCAGCGCCAGCCGGTGGCTTTCGCGCAGCGCCTCGCGATGGGCGGCCAGAACGGCGGCCTCCTCGCGCTCTGGTAGCCCTGCGGCAAGCCAGAGTGTCCGGTGCCGGAACGCTTCTGAAAGTTCCTCGCGCTCGGCCTCGTTGCAACGCAACGCCACAGGCATGCCCGATAACCGCCCGGCGCGCACGATAGCGCCCTCTCGTACCCCCATATCCAGCCAGACAGCCTTGCTGGCCGCATTTTGTACAAAGACAGTCTCAACCCCTGCCAGCAGATGGCGGCCAATTCCGGGCAAACGCTGCCAGCGCGACCCAAGGCGCGGCTTTTCCGTTTCCACAAGGAAAACGGGTATCCGCCGCAGCGTCAGGCTGCGGATCAAATTGGCGGGCAGGGTCTGGGCCGCGATCAACGCAACGGCCGGGCTGATACGCTCCAGAATCTGGCGCGCGGGATCTGGATGATCCGCAGATAGGGGCAGGCAGATACGGTTTGGCAATTCTGCAAGATCTGGCGGCAATTCGGGGCTTGTCAGTAAAATGCCAATACCGGGCGCGCGTTGCGACAAGGTTTCGGAAAATCCTGCCAGCATCTGTGCCGCGCGCATGTGATCGGCATGTAGCCAGATCAACGGTGCGGGCAGCCGTGACAGGCTGGCAGGCAGAGCTGCGCCCGGTTTGCGGGCCGATGTGAACATCTGATCAAAGAGAGAAGGGGGCCGCATGATGCGCTTAGCCACAGATGTGATGCCCCGGCATAGAAGCCGGGGCAGGCTGCGGGGAAGAACACCATAGTTGCCAGGGCATGCCTGCCATCATCATCTCATTCCCTTGCGCAAACACCTCTTGCCCTGTCATATCGCAGCACTGGGCCTGTTGGAAAGCCCAAGCGCTGCGCGCCCAAAACACCTATGGCCCGCAATCAGGCCTGTGTTGGCGCGCGATGGCGCAAAAGCGCCGCATGCAGCGCCGCGCCAGCCGCGATAACACCATCGGCAACAGGATCAGGGGTGTTGAAACGCAGCTGAGCACCGCGCGCGGTGCTGACAACCCCTCCCGCCTCTGCGATCAGCAGCGCCCCTGCGGCAATATCCCAATGCCATGTGGGGCGCAGTGTCAGCATGGCATCGAAACAGCCTTCGGCCACAAGCGCCATGCGCCAAGCCAGCGACGGGCGGAAATGGCGCGCGACAGGCGGCACGCCGCCCGGCCAGTTCGCCTCTGCCAATGCAGGGCGTGCAGCCAGCACCGTAGCACCATCGAGTGAGCTGGCATCACTCACCTGTAGCCGCCTGCCCCCCAGAAAAGCCCCCTGCCCGCGCGCAGCGCTGTAAGTGTGCCCCAGCATGGGCAGATATACTACCGCCGCAACCGGAACACCTTCCTCGACAATGGCAAGGACATGGGCAAAACCGGGCTGCCCCTCCAGAAAGGCGCGCGTGCCGTCAATCGGGTCTATGATGAAAACACGCGCACGATCCAGCCGCGCGGGGTGATCTGCCGTTTCCTCGGATAACCAGCCATAATCTGGCCGCGCCTGCAACAGCCGTGCGCGCAACATCGCGTCCACATCCAGATCAGCCTCGGAAACTGGCCCCTGCCCTGCGCCTTTATCCCAGAATCTTGGCCCATCCCCAAAATGGCGGCGCGCAATCTCTCCAGCCGCATGCGCAGCCGAAATCAGCAGCGCCAGATCATCTTCACTCTCCCGCAAGGGTCATGCCCTCTATCAGCAGCGACGGGACAACCGTAGACAGATGATCGCGCCCGTCATTGGCCGGGATGATCCGCGCCAGCATCTCGCGCAGATTGCCTGCAATGGTGCATTCATTCACCGGATAGACGATTTCGCCATTCTCTACCCAAAACCCGCTGGCCCCGCGCGAATAATCACCCGTGGTGGGGTTGATGGTTGACCCGATAAGCGATGTGACCAATAGCCCCGTGCCCATATCGGCCAGCAATTGAGCGCGCGATTTTGGCCCTTGGGTAAGCAGCAGGTTGGATGTGGAGGGCGAGGGCGGGGCAGATGTGCCGCGCGCGGCATTGGCCGTGCTCTCCAAGCCCAGCTTGCGCGCCGTGGCCAGATCCAGCACCCAGCTTTGCAATACCCCATCCGCCACCAGATCCTTGATGCGGCTTTGCAACCCTTCGGCATCGAACGGGCGCGAGCCCGCGCGGCGCACGCGCAGCGGATTTTCCGTAAGGCTGATACCCGCAGGCAAAACCTGCTGGCCCATGGCATCGCGCAACCAGCTGGAACCGCGCGCAATGGCCGCGCCATTGATCGCCCCCAGCAAATGCCCGATCAGGCTGGACGCCACACGCTCATCATACAGCACCGGATAAGCGCCGGTCTTGGGCCTGCGCGGCCCAAAGCGCTCCACCGCGCGCGTGCCCGCCAGCGCGCCCACCTCTTCGGGGCTGGGCAAATCGGCTTGGAATATCCGCCCCTCACCGCACCAGTCGCGCTCCATCCCTGTGCCTTCGCCACTGATGGCCACAGCAGAGATATGGCGAGAGCTGCGCCCATAGCCCCCCTGAAAGCCGTTCGAGGCCGCAAGCCAGATGGCCTGTGTGCCATAAGCGGCAGAGGCCGATTGCACTTGCGCCACGCCTGCAACCGCCAGCGCCGCCGCCTCTGCGCGGCGCGCATCTTCTTGCAGCATGGCGGGGTCTGGCTCTGGCGCGGGGTCAAACAGCTCCAACCCCTCGGCGCTGCGCAGCAGGGCAAGTTGCGCGGTTTCTGCCAGCCCTGCATAAGGGTCTTCGGGGGCCTCTCGCGCCATGGCAACCGCGCGGGCGGCCATCGCCTCCAGCGTCTCTGGCCGGGTATCGGATGAAGAAATACAGGCTTGGCGCTGACCAATGAACACGCGCAAGCCGATATCCAGCCCTTCCGAGCGTTCGGCATGTTCCAGCCCCCCCTTGCGCACATCAATCGAGACAGAGCGCCCCTCGATCGCTATCGCATCGGCGGCCTCGGCCCCGGCGGCCTTTGCGGCCTTGAGCAGGGCATTGGCCACAGGGGCAAGGGTTCCGGTCAGATGGCGATCATGCATAACATACCTCGGCGCGCAAAAAGCGGTTTGCGCTGATCTAATGCGCCTTGGGTTAAAATGAAATGCCTGCGCCAGAAAAACACATCGGAAACAGGGTCAGCCACATGCGCGGCTTGTCCATCGCCCCCAGACGCGGCACAATTGAAAAGGGCCGGGAAACCCGGCCCATCTTGTCAACCGTTGGACGCGGCCAATTTCAGCCCCGCCGTGGCCCCGCCGCCACCGCCCGAATGGGTATCCATGAAATTCATAACCAAGGGGCGGATATTGTTGCGCCAGGACTTGCCGGCAAAAATACCGTAATGCCCTGCGCCGGGTTCCATATGGCTGGCCTTTTGTTCCGGGGCCAGCCCGGTGAGCAGACCAAGTGCCGCATAGCACTGGCCGGGTGCGCTGATATCGTCTTTCTCACCTTCCACCACCTTAACGGCAACTTTGGTAATTTTTGAGAAATCAACCTTGTGCTTGCCCACCACAAACGCATTGCGCGCGATTTCGCGATCTTTGAAAATCCGCTCCACCGTTGACAGGTAGAATTCTGCCGTCATGTCCATCACGGCCAGATATTCATCATAAAAGCGATTATGCTTGTCCCGCTCGCCGCCATCGCCGCGCGCCTCTGCCGCGATTTTATCGGCGAAGGCCTGCGCGTGGCGATCCATGTTCATGGAAATGAAGCTGCCAAGCTGCAACAGGCCCGGATAGACCAAGCGCCCAACACCCTTGTATTTGAAGCCCACACGCTGAATGGCGAGATGTTCCAACTGGCCCATGGTGACACGGCGGCCAAAATCCGTCACCTCGGTTGGCGCGGCATCCGGGTCTATCGGCCCGCCAATCAGCGTAAGGGTGCGGGGCTGGGCGTCCGGGTCAAGCTCTGCCAGATAGGCCGTTGCGGCCAGCGCCAGCGGCACGGGCTGACATACGGCGATAACATGGGTATCCGGCCCCAGATGGCGCATGAAATCCATCAGGTAAACGGTATAATCCTCGATATCGAACTTGCCTTCAGATACCGGAATATCGCGGGCATTGTGCCAATCGGTCACCCATACCTCGCAATCCGGCAAGAGGCTGGCAACAGTAGAGCGCAACAGCGTTGCATAATGGCCCGACATCGGCGCGCAAAGAAGCACCCGGCGCGGCTTGTCCGGTCGGCCCAGCACCTTGAAGCGTGTCAGATCACCAAAGGGGCGGGCCAGTTCGACCACCTCTTCCACAATGTGATCCCGCCCATCCTCGCCCACGATATTGCTGATCCCCCAATCCGGCTTGATCACCATCCGCGCAAAGCTGCGTTCTGTGACGCGGCCCCAGGCTGACATCACCTTGAACATCGGATTTGGGGCCATCCCCCATACCGGATAAGATGCGAATGCACGCGCCGAAGCGCCCATCCATTCATTGGTATTGCGAATCGATTCCATCAAATCGTATGTCGCCATGCCTTTCATGCGTGTCCCCATTCTTTGCTGACGACCGTTCAAAAAAGAATCGTCGCTTTTATTCATCGCGTTACAGCGTTAAGATCGTGTGAGGGGTCTTTGCTGCACATGCGAAGAATACGGGGGATTTCGTTTCATGACAACTTCTGAATATGATGACGACCAAAAAGTCGAACGTATGAAGGCCAATCTGGCCCGAATTGAGGAGCTGACACATCGTTTGACCGAAGCCCTTGCCCAGCGCCAGATGCCGCGCGCCAGTTTGCAGGCCCCTGATTCGGATTTGTTTCTGCATGCGGCAACCGCTTATTGGACAGAAATGTTCAAACACCCCTCCAAAGCGCTGGAGCAGCAATTGGATTATTGGGGCAAAGCGCTGAAACACCACCTTGAAGCGCAGGAAGTGTTGCGCAAGGGCAAACTGGCCGCGCCCGAAGACAAAACCCCCGATGACAAGCGCTTCACCAACCCGTTGTGGAAGACGCACCCCTATTTCAATTACATCAAACAGCAATATCTGATTGCGACAGAGGCCATGACCGACGCTGTGGACGGGCTGGAATCCATTTCAGACCGGGAAAAACGGCGGCTGGCCTATTTCACCCAGCAGATCAGCGATATGATGGCGCCCACCAATTTTCTGGCCACCAACCCCGATGCGCTGATGAAAGCGGTAGAGACCGAGGGCGAAAGCCTTGTCCGGGGCTTGGAAAACCTTGTGCGCGATGTGGAAGCGAACAAGGGCGATCTGCTGGTCACGCTGGCCGATAAAGACGCGTTTCGCGTAGGTGAAAATCTGGCCACGACCCCCGGCAAGGTGATCTTTCGCAACCGCATGTTCGAGTTGATCCAATATACGCCCAGCACGGAAAAAGTCTATCGTACCCCGATTGTGATCTTTCCGCCCTGGATCAACAAATTTTACATCATGGATCTGAAGCCCCAGAACAGCCTTATCAAATGGATTGTCGATCAGGGCTATACGCTGTTCATTGTCTCTTGGGTGAACCCGGATGAAAGCTACGCCGATGTGGGCATGGATACCTATGTGGAAGAAGGGTATCTGGAGGCGATCCGCGTTGCGCGCGAAGTGACGGGGGAAAAACAGGTCAATGTGGTTGGCTATTGCATCGCGGGAACAACCCTTTCCCTGACGTTGGCGCTGATGAACAAGCGCAAGGATAAATCCGTGCGCTCTGCCACCTTCTTCACCACACTGACGGATTTCTCCGATCAAGGCGAAGTGGGCGTATTTCTCGAAGATGATTTTGTCGATGGGATAGAGGCCGAATGCACCGCGCGCGGATATCTGGACAGCTTTTTCATGTCGCGCACCTTCTCCTACCTGCGCTCGAATGATCTGATTTATGGCCCGGCTATCCGCGCCTATATGATGGGCGAGGCCCCGCCTGCCTTTGACCTGCTCTATTGGAATGGCGATGGAACCAACCTGCCCGCGCGCATGTGTGTGGAATATCTGCGCGGCCTGTGCCAGCAAGACCGCTTTGCCGGGGCCACATTCCGTATCTGCGGCGAGGATGTGAGCGTTTCAGAGGTCAAGCATCCGCTGTGTGCGATTGCCTGCGAAACAGACCATATTGCGGCTTGGCGTTCCAGTTTCCGGGGCATGTCGAAAATGGGCAGCGCAGATAAAACCTTTATCCTGTCGGAATCGGGCCATATCGCAGGCATCATCAACCCGCCCAGCAAAAAGAAATATGGCCATTATACAGGCGCAGCACCGGCAGGGCGGCCCGAAGACTGGCTGGAAGCCGCGGATTACACCGAAGGCTCTTGGTGGCCTCGCTGGGAAGAGTGGCTGCGCAAGCGCTCTGGCGCGCAGGTAACGGCCCGGATTCCTGGCGATTCGGGCTACCCCGCCTTGGCAGATGCGCCGGGAACCTATGTTGTCAGTTCCAAAAATGACGCAATGTCATAGGGTTATTTTTGCCTTCAAAAAAAATGCTGCAGTGCAGAGAAAATACTTGAAATGCTGCACTGCAGCATGCATATTGGTGACAGATGCAGAGAGCACGAGGCGATCTGCTCCACGATCCAATCAAGGAGAAAAGACATGGCTGCTGCAACACCCGATTACACAAAACTGATGAAAGACATGCTGGGCGCATTCCCGATGGACACAACTGCAATGCAGGACGCGTTCAAATCGCAGGCCGCTCTGGCAGAGAAAATGAGCAAAGTCGCTCTGGAAGCCGCTGAAAAATCCACCGAAGTTTCGACCAAGTGGACAAAAGCAACGCTGGCCAAAGTTGGCGAAATCTCGACCATCAAGGACGATCCCGCAGATTACACCAAAGCCATGACCGATTTCGCATCGGCTTCGGCTGAAATGGCTGCCGAGCATGTTGCCGCTTTCGCTGAAATCGCGAAAAAAGTGCAGATGGATACGGTCGAGCTGATGATGGCTGCTGGCAAGGACATTCAGGAAGAAGCTTCCGCGGCTGTGAAAAAAGCCACAGACACAGCAACCAAAGCTGCCAAGACCGCTGCCGCGAAGTAAGTTGTCTGCTTCGCATGGCCTACCTTCCTCCCTGGGTAGGGCCAGGCACAGGGGCGAGCGTTTTACGCTCGCCCTTTCCTTTTGTGAAAACCTCACCTAGTCTTGCTGCAACGCAACAAACATGCGCTAGGGGAGAACCATGTCAGACTCTGCGAAGCCACTTCTGATAAAGCGTTATGCCAGCCGCCGATTGTATAACACAGAGACCAGCGATTATGTGACGCTGGAAGATATCGCAGGGTTCATCCGTGCGGGCCGGGAGGTGCAGATCGTAGATCTGAAATCCGGCGATGATCTGACACGGCAGTATCTGTTGCAGATAATTGCCGAGCACGAAAGCCGGGGCGAAAATGTGCTGCCGCTGGATGTGCTGACAGATCTTGTGCGCAGCTATACCAGCCAGGCCCAAAGCGTTGTGCCGCAATTTCTGGCCATGTCTTTTGAAATGCTGCGCGACGGACAATCCAAGATTGTAGAAAACATGGCCCGCGCCAACCCGATGGCCGCCATGCCCGGCTTTGAGGAAATGCAGCGCCAGCAACAAGCTTTCATGAAAACGATGATGGCTGGCTGGCCAGGCATTCCGGCGGGAACAGGTAGCAAGAACGGCGAAGATGATCTGGACGAGATCAAGAAACAACTGGCAGAATTGCAGCAAAAGCTGAACAAGCTGAACAGTTAAGGTAATGCTGGGCAGGGCGCGTGCTTGGCGCGCAGCACCTGCCCGGCCTTATACCCCCAGCCTGTCGCGCAGGGAAAACCATGTCATCGCCAGCGCCAAAAGCGGGTTGCGCAGCGCGCGCCCGCCCGGAAAGCTGGGCAGCTTCAGCCCTGCCATCAGATCAAACCGTTCCGCCTGCCCCGCCACAGTATCGGCCATGATCTGCCCTGCAAGGCTGGCCAGCGCCACTCCATGCCCCGAATAGCCAGAGGCCGACAGGATATTCGGCCCCACCCGCAGGAAACAGGGCAGCCGCGTGCGCGTAATGGCCAATGTGCCCCCCCAGGCATGGGTGATCTGAGCATCGCGCAGCTGTGGAAAGACGTCCAGCATCGGCTTGCGCACTGTGCGCATGATATCAGGAAAGCGGTAGCCATAGCTTTCGCCCCCCCCGAACAACAACCGCCCATCCTCTGACAGCCGGAAGTAATTGATCACGAATTTGCTGTCTGCCACTGCCACATCGCGTGCCAGCACTGTGCCTTGCGGCAAAGGTTCGGTGGCAATGATGAAATTATTGATCGGCATAACCTTGGCCGCCACTTGCGGCACCAGCCCGCCCAGATAACCATTGGCCGCAATCAGCACATGCGCGGCCTCGACATGGCCGGTTGCTGTGTGCACCTGCGCGCGCGCACCGGGGCGGATTTCGGTGACAAGCGCATTCTCGCAAATCTGCGCCCCGGCCCCAACCGCCGCACGCGCCAAGCCCAGCGCATAGCGCAAAGGGTGCAGATGCCCTGCCCCATGATCCAGCACCCCACCCTGATAGACAGGCGCGCGCACAATCTCTTGCAGCGCGGCACGGCCAAGGGGTTCGAGATGGGGGTAATCATAGTCGCGCGCCAGCTTCTCGGCATAGGCGCTTGCATGGGGCAGATTGCGCGCCTGCCATTCGGCATGCAGCACGCCCGGTTTCCAACCGCAATCCATATCATGGCGCGCAATCAGCGCTTGCACCAGATCACGCGCTTCCAACCCGATGTGCCACAGTTTGCGGGCGTCATCGCGCCCGACCATGCGTTCAATCTCGTCTTGCTCTATGCGCTGGCCCGGCCCAACCTGCCCGCCATTGCGCCCCGATGCCCCAAAGCCCACGCGATGGGCCTCCAGCACGATAACGCTATAGCCACGCTGCGCCAGATGCAGCGCCGCCGACAGCCCGGTATAACCTGCCCCCACAATACACACATCTGCCCGATGCGCGCCTTGCAGGGGCGCAAAAGGCGCCAAGGCCGTTGCAGTGGCCGCGTAATAGCTGGGCGGGTATTCCCCCGCCCTGTCATTGGCATAGAGCAGGTTCATACGTTCAAGAGCAGATGCTCACGCTCCCACGGGCTGATGACTTGCAAGAACTCGTTATATTCATCGCGCTTCACCGCCGCGTAAATCCGGCTGAATTCTGGATCAAGGATTTCATGCAGCCGCGCGGCATCATCGAACAAATCCAACGCGCTGCCCAAGGTGCGGGGCAATTCATCCTCATCCATATAGGCATTTGTGCGGCATTCTTCGCGCGGGCCGACGCGTTCTTTCAGGCCCAGATAGCCACAGGCCAGAGAGGCCGCGATACCAAGATAAGGGTTGCAATCCATCCCCGCCAAGCGGTTTTCCACCCGGCGCGCGGCCGGGGTGGAAATGGGCACGCGCAAGCCGGTGGTGCGGTTATCATAACCCCATTCCAGATTTATGGGTGCTGCGAAATCAGGCACATAGCGGCGATAGCTGTTCACATAAGGCGCAATCAGCGCCACGGCAGAGGGCAGATGGCGCTGCAATCCGCCAATGAAATGCATGAATTCTTCCGTGCTTTTACCCTCTTCGGTGGAAAAGAGGTTGCGCCCGGTTTTCATATCCAGCACCGAATGGTGGATATGCATGGCACTGCCCGGCTCGCCTTCTATGGGTTTGGCCATGAAAGTGGCAAACATATCGTGGCGCAGTGCGGCCTCGCGGATCATGCGTTTGAAGTAAAACACCTGATCCGCCAGATTGAGAGGGTCGCCATGGGCAAGGTTGATCTCCACCTGCCCCGCGCCGCCTTCTTGCAAGATGCCATCAATCTCCAGCCCCATCGCTTCGGCAAAATCATAGATATCATCTATCACCTTGCCGTATTCATCTACGGCCGACATGGAATAGGCTTGGCGCGCGGCAGCGCGCCGCCCGGTGCGGCCCATGGGCGGGATGATAGGCATATTGGGATCAAGATTGCGGGCAACGAAGAAAAATTCCATCTCTGGCGCAATGACAGGCTGCCACCCTTCGGCGCGATACAGTTCCAGCACACGCTTGAGCACATTGCGCGGGGCGGTGGTGATGGGATTGCCATCCTGATCTTCGGCGTCATGGATGATTTGCAGCGTCCAATCCGCTGTCCAGGGCGCGGCAGTGGCAGTCGAGAAATCGGGCCGCATGATCATATCGGGTTCAAGATCCGCGCCATCGCGGAATTCGGCCCAGCCCCCGGTTATGGTTTGCAGAAAGATCGAGGTGGGCAGATAATATTTCGAGTTTTCATCAAATTTATAGGCCGGCATGGCCTTGCCGCGAGCAACACCGGCCATATCGGCGATGATGCATTCCACCTCGTCCAGGCGGCGGCCTGAGAGGAATTCACGCGCGGCTTCGGGAATCTGTTCTTTCCATAGGCTCATTGGCCCTCCGATCCGGCATGCGCGGGCGCATGCTGTTTGAAATGCGCGGCAATGCGCGCGGCGATCTTGTCATTGTCGCGCGGCCCACCTTGCCGGGCAAGGGCGCTGTCCAAAAGCATATCTGGCACAACCCCGCGGCCGCGTGTTTCTATCAGGCCCTGAATGAAACTATCCTTAAATTCGGGATGGGCCTGCACAGAAAACCCATGCGCGCCATACGCCAAAGCGGCATGGGCGCAAAAATCATTGGCCGCAAGGGTCTGCGCACCTTCGGGCGGGATAATCACCTGATCCTGATGCCAGGCGTTCAAGGCCAGTTCGGTATCGCCAAACTGATAGCGCTGTGCCCCCACGGCCCAGCCGCCTGCGAATTTGGCCACTTTCCCGCCCAGCGCTTGTGCCATGATCTGATGGCCAAAGCATATCCCCACCACGGGCCGCCCGGCACCCAGCGCGGCGCGAATGAATTGCTCCAGCGGTGGAATGAAGGCGTGATCCTCATAGACCCCATGGCGTGAACCGGTAATCAGCCACCCATCGGCCTCTTCCACATTGCGGGGAAATTCCATCCCCTCGACATGCCATGTCTGAAACTCAAACCCATGGCCCGCCAGCAAATGCGCAAACATGGCCGGATAATCCCCAAGGCTGGCGCGCAGCACCTCCGGGGCCTGACCTGTTTGCAGGATACCGATTTTCATTTAGCACTCTCAGTAGATTTGATCAAATTTAGCATTACACCCTCGGCCCTGACAAGGTGCTCGTTTTCTGAACCGCGCACAAGAAAACCAGAAGACAGGTTTGAGCATTTTGGCGATATTCACTCTCTCCCCGGCCAATCCCCGCACCAAAGCCCGGTTAACACGGGCCGCAGGCCCGCCGGGTAGCGCCCGACCGCCCCAAGGGCGGGCACTTTGCTGCAACCTGCGCGGGGATCGAGGTCACGGGGCGTTATACCACAAAGCGCAGACCACCGCTGTCATAGCGCCCACCCGCGGTCTGGCACTGCCCTGTGTTGCAACCGCTGCGTTTCCATCTGGCAATCAAAGCCCGGCGATGCGCGGCGGGCTAAAGCCGTTGATTCCGCGCAAGGCAATCAGCCCTGACCGTCTGCCCCCCTCATAGCTGCCCTTCATGGTGGAACCTTCCCTCTGGTGCACAACACTAGACGGATTCCAGATACAAGTCCAATAGCTGCTGGTCTGACAGCGCAGCCACTCCCGCCATTTCCTGACGCTTGGTACGCACCATATTGTCAATCAACACCGGATCGAACATGCGCCCTATATGGGGAGACTGGGCGAAACTGTCTACCGCCTCGGCCCATGTGCCGGGAATTTGCGGCAGGTTTTGTGCATAGGCATCGCCTGTTATCGGTGCAGGCGGAATGATCTGATCCTCTATACCAATCAGCATTGCCCCCAACACTGCGCTCATTAACAGATAGGGGTTCACATCACCCCCGGCGGTGCGGTGTTCCAACCGCCGCGCCTTGGGCGCTCCGACAGGTACGCGCACAGAGGCGGTGCGGTTCTCATAGGCCCAGGCCACCCCGGTAGGGGCATGGGCATGGGGGACAAGGCGCGCATAGCTATTGGCATGGGGGGCGAAAATCAGCGTCGAATCCGGCATCGCCGCCAGCACACCCCCGATGGCATGGCGCAAAACGGCGCTGCCTTCTGGCCCGCCATTATCAAACACATTGCGCCCCGATTCATCCACCAGTGACGCATGCAGATGCAAACCACTGCCAGACGCCGCCGCATAGGGTTTGGCCATGAAACTGGCCGCCATACCATGCGCCCGCGCCAGCCGCCGGACAAGAATTTTGAACAGCCATGTATCATCGGCCATTTTCAGCGGGTCATCGCCATGATGGAGATTGATCTCAAACTGGCCCGGCCCAGCCTCTGAGGTGGCAGTATCGGGTTCTATCCCCATTGCCTCGCAGCCCGCATAAAGGGCATCGAAAAAGGCGTTGAATTCATCGAGCATGCGCATGGACAGCGTGGCCGCCCCCATTGCACGGCGGCCAGAGACTGGGCTTATGGGCGGCAAAAACCGCTCGTCTGTGTCATCTATCAGATAGAATTCCAGCTCTGTCGCTGTCACGGCGCGCAGGCCCAGCGCTTCATAACGCGCCTTGATGCGCGCCAGCGCATGGCGGGGGTCGCCCTCGAAGGGGCGGCCATCGGCATGATACATCCACATCGGCAGCATGGCGGCATCTGGCCCTATCCACGGCATGGGCAAAAGCCCGCGCTCTGTCGGGCGCAAAAAGCCATCTGCATCGCCGGTTTCAAACACAAGGGGGCTATCGGCAATATCATTGCCCCAGATATCAAGGTTAAGCGCCGAGAGCGGCATTTTCGCCTCACCCCGCATCAGCGCCTCATATTGCACCGCAGGCACGCGCTTGGCGCGGGCATGGCCGTTCAGATCGGCCACAGCCACGCGGATATTATTCAGAAGGCGCGGATCAAGAGACATGCTTCACCGTAGATATTGTGGGCGGAACCGGTAGCGCGCGCGCCGCTCTTGCGGCAGGTGGCGGTTGAGATGGCGGTTCATCAGGCCAAAGGCGCCAATAATCGCAAGGGTCAGCGCAATGAAATAGGCCGCGACCAGAGGATAGGCGAAAAACGGGTTGAAGGTCTGATCCACAAAATAACGCGCATAATAAAACGCCTCGCCAGATTGCTGTCGGGCGGGGAAAGCAGACAGAAAGACAAGCGTGGTGGAATGGGTCAGGAAAATCGCCTCATTGGTGTAACTGGGCCATGCCAGCCGCAGCATGGACGGAAACACCACCCGGCGGAATTTGGTAAAGCCCGACATGCCATACGCATCGGCGGCTTCAAGATCACCTTTTGGGATGCTGCGCAAAGCCCCTACAAACAGCTCTGCCGAATAGGCGGTGGTATTGAGCACCAACACCACCAGCCCCCCCACCTGCGCTGTGGTCAGGGCCGAGGTATTCACAGTCAGCGTGACAAAACCCAGCGGAATATCAATGCCAGAGCGCGGCAAAAGCACAAAGGCAGAATAGAAGAAAAAGAACTGGATAAAGAGGGGAGAGCCACGAAACAGAAAGATAAACCCACCCGCCAGCGGGCTGAGAACGCGGTTCTCGCTGAAACGCGCCACCGCCACCCCAACGGCCAGCCCAAAGCCGATAACAATGGCCAGCCCAGCGAAATAGATGTTCCAGATCAGGCCGCTTGCGATCAGAAACAACTGGTCGCAAATGGTGATATCAAGGCCGCGCGGCAGCAGGTTTGCCCCGTAATCACGCCCCAAGGCGCGCAGGATATAGGCCTCGAAACTTTCTGCACAGCTTCTCATGCGGCGGCCTTTCGCATGCGTTCACCCGCCGCGGTGGCCTGCCCGCGCGAGAGCCGCGCATTCAGCCGCGCGAAGGCGCGCTCTGACGCCCATGTGAGGAACAGGTAAAAGCACAGCAGGCCCAAGAAATACCACATCCGCCAATCCGGGTGCGGATAAGCAAAAAGCGAGGTTTTCTGCCCCCCCAATTCGCGCGCCCAATAGACAATATCCTGAATGCCCAGAAGAAACAAAAGCGGCGTGGCCTTGATCAGGATTTGCCAGATATTCGAGAGGCCCGGCAGCGCATAGACCCACATTTGCGGCAGCACAATCCGGCGGAAGGCTTGCGCGCGGGTCATGCCGTAAGCTTCGGCCGTTTCAATCTGGGCACGCGGCACAGCCTGCATGGCCCCATGCAGCGTATTGGCGGCAAAGGCCCCGAACACCAGCGCGAAGGCCACAACCGCCATCAGGAAGGCATAAAGCTCATATACCCAGCGCGCAGAATTCAGCGGCGGAACCTTGGCCTCGCGGCAGACAATGAAATCATTGCCCTGCCGGATGGGTTGATCCCAATCCGGGCAGTTGATGTGGTGCATCACCCATTCAATTCCCTGCCCCAGCGCAATTGGCACGAACAGGAAAAACACGATATCGGGCACCCCGCGCACGATATTGACATAGCCTTTGCCAAACCATGCCAAAGGCACGAAGCGAGAACGCAGCGCAAGTGCGCCCAGCATGCCCATTCCCAGCGCCACAGGCGCTGTGATCGCCAGCAGCACAAGCACCACGCCAAAGGCGCGGTAGAATTGCAAATGGGTCGCATTTGTCAGGTAACAGGCGAACCATTGCCAATCCGGCAGGATAGAGGGGTCTGTGCAAAAGCTGAACATGGGGGCGGCAGGGCCGGGCAGCGCTTACACCGCCCGGCCCCATTGCTCTTAGAATTTCGGATGGTCAGGGCCGAACCATTTTTCGATCATCGCATTGAGCGAGCCATCGGCCTTCATCTCTTCGATCACCGCATCCAAGGTTGCGCGCAGCGCGTCATCAGACTGACGCAAGCCAATCCCGATCCCGCCGCCCAAGATCACATCATCACCCAGAAAGACCAACTCGCCATTGGAATCGGCCACATAGGGCGCAAGAAACGCCTTGTCGGCCAGCACGGCATCAGCCTCGCCATTGCGCAGGGCAGAGATGGTTTCATCCGGCGTGGGGAATTCCAGCAAATCAGCATCACCATCGGCCACGAAAGCCGCCTGAATGGTGTTGGATTGCGCTGCAATCACACCGCTGTCGCGCACGCTTTCATCTGTATCGGCCAGCCCGATAAAGGCCGAAGGCTCTGGCAGAAGGTAATTTTGCGAAAACGAAATCACTTCCATGCGCGCTTCGGTAATGCTCATACCGGCCATGATGGTATCGTAATTGCCCGATACCAGATTGGGAATGATCGTATCCCAGTCATTGATCACCCATTCGCAATTCAGCTCTGCCCGGCGGCAGATTTCATCACCCAATTCGCGCTCATAGCCATCCAGCTCGCCTGTCGCATCATTGATGAAGTTATAGGGGGGGTATGCGCCCTCTGAACCCATACGCACCACATCTTGCGCCACTGCGCCTGACGCTGCGAAAGCGGCAGCGATTACGGCAAGTGTTGTCTTTTTCATAACGATCTCCCTGATCTCAAGTTGGGTTTGGGTTGCCTCACTCTGCCAAGGAATGGCTGAGGAATTGCTTTAGCCGCGCGGATTGCGGCGTTTTGAACAGGCTATCTGGCGGGCCTTGTTCTTCAATGCGCCCATCATGAAAAAACACCACATGATCGGACACATCAGCGGCCATACGCATGTCATGGGTGACAATCAGCATTGTGCGCCCCTCTTCCGCCAGCGCGCGGATCACGCGCACCACCTCTTGTTCCAACTCTGGATCAAGGGCGGAGGTGGGTTCATCGAATAACAGCGCCTCTGGCTGCATGCACAGCGCGCGCGCAATGGCGGCGCGTTGCTGCTGGCCGCCGGACATTTGCGCGGGGTAAACATCGGCCTTGTCGCCAATACCCACCTTGTCCAGAAGCGCACGGGCGCGGGCCTCTACTGACGCGCGGTCTTGCTTCAGCACATATACGGGCGCCTCCATCACATTTTGCAGCACTGTCATATGCGCCCAAAGGTTGAAGCTTTGGAACACCATGCTCAGATTGGTACGAATGCGGGTAACTTGCGCCCGGTCGGCAGGCTGGCGGGATGCGCCCTGCCCATTCCAGCGCACAGGCTCGCCATTAAACAAAATTTCGCCTTGCTGGCTGTCTTCCAGCAGGTTGCAACAGCGCAACAGCGTGGATTTGCCCGACCCGGAAGACCCGATAAGCGAGACAACATCCCCCTTTTGCGCGGCAATGCTGACGCCTTTAAGCACCTCCAGCTGGCCGTAAGCCTTGTGCAGATTGCGAATCTCGATGACAGGCGTCTGGAGCATGATGTCCGATTTGATCAGATTTTCACCATTTGCACGCAGTCACAGGGCTTTGGCAAGCCTTCACGCGCCCCCAAAGCCCATTTCGCGCGGGAAAACGGCCATGCGCACAAGCCTTGCGCGCCCGCCCTGCCCCTTGTAGGTGAGAACAAACCCCATTTCACGCGGAGCAATGGCCATGGCGTCTTATCAATATGTCTATCACATGGATGGTGTCTCCAAGACATATCCGGGCGGCAAGAAATGTTTTGAAAATATCCGCCTGTCCTTTTTGCCGGGGGTGAAAATCGGGGTTGTGGGCGTGAATGGTGCGGGCAAATCGACCCTGCTGCGCATCATGGCGGGCATGGACAAGGATTTCACTGGCGAGGCATGGGCCGCCAAGGGTGCGCGCGTGGGGTATCTGCCGCAGGAGCCGCAACTGGATGAAAGCCTGGATGTGCGCGGCAATGTGATGCTGGGCGTGGCCGAAAAACAAGGTAAGCTGGATCGCTATAACGAGTTGGCCATGAACTACTCGGACGAGACAGCCGATGAAATGGCCCGCCTGCAAGATGAGATTGACGCCGAAAACCTGTGGGATCTGGACAGCCAGATTGATGTGGCCATGGAAGCGCTGCGCTGCCCGCCCGATACAGCCGATGTGACCACCCTGTCCGGGGGCGAGCGCCGCCGCGTGGCGCTGTGCAAGCTGCTGCTCGAAGCGCCTGATATGCTGCTTCTGGACGAACCAACCAACCATCTGGATGCCGAAACCATCGCATGGCTGCAAAAGCACCTGATCGAATACAAAGGCACGATCCTGATTGTCACCCATGACCGGTATTTTCTGGATGATATCACAGGCTGGATTCTGGAACTCGATCGCGGGCGCGGCATTCCCTATGAGGGGAATTATTCCAGCTGGCTGGAACAAAAGGCCAAACGCTTGGGCCAGGAAGCGCGCGAAGACAAGGCACGCCAGAAATCCTTGGAGCGCGAATTGGAATGGATCAGGGCGGGCGCGAAAGCCCGGCAGACCAAATCCAAGGCCCGGATTCAGGCCTATGAGGAAAAGGCTGGCCAATCCGAACGCGAAAAAGTCGGGCGTGCACAGATCATCATCCCCAATGGCCCACGTCTGGGCGGCAAGGTGATCGAAATTACCAGCCTGAAAAAGGGGTATGGCGATCGTCTCTTGATCGAAGACCTCAGCTTTGCGCTGCCCCCCGGCGGGATTGTGGGGGTGATCGGCCCCAATGGTGCAGGCAAATCGACGCTGTTTCGCATGTTGACAGGGCAGGAACAGCCCGACGAGGGCACAATCGAATTCGGCGATACGGTCAAACTCTCCTATGTTGACCAGTCGCGCGACTCGCTGGATGCGAATAAAACCGTGTGGGAAGAAATCTCTGACGGGCTGGATGTGATCGTTCTGGGCGATGCCGAGGTGAATTCGCGCGCCTATGTGGGGGCGTTCAACTTCAAAGGCGGCGATCAGCAAAAGAAAGTGGGCCTTTTGTCGGGCGGAGAGCGCAACCGCGTGCATCTGGCCAAATTGCTGCGCGCAGGCGGCAATGTGCTGCTGCTGGACGAACCAACCAACGATCTGGATGTTGAAACCCTGCAAGCACTCGAAGCGGCGCTGGAAGATTTCGCAGGCTGCGCGGTGATCATTTCTCACGACCGCTTTTTCCTTGACCGCCTTTGCACCCATATCCTAGCCTTCGAGGGCGAGGCGCATGTGGAATGGTTCGAAGGCAATTTCGCAGCCTATGAAGACGACAAGAAACGCCGCCTTGGGCCAGATGCTCTGGAGCCGAAGCGCGTGAAGTATAAGAAGTTTTCAAGGTAACAAGAACAAGGGCCGCAACAGCGGCCCTTCTCTTTCTGTAAGCCATCGCTTGCCGGTAGTCTAACCGCAGAAATCC
>JAIUNA010000028.1 GCA_022565265.1 Roseinatronobacter sp.
CCTGCATCTCTGCCATCACCTCGCGGGCATACAGATAATCATATTGCATGCGCCCCCCTGACAGGATCACCACTTCAGGATCGAACATCTGCACCACATTCGACAGGCCAAGCGCCAGATAGCGCCCCGCCCGCCGGAATATCGAAAGCGCCGCTTCATTGCCGCGCCGGGCCTCGGAAAACAGGTCTTCCAGCAAGGCAAGCGGACTTTCAGACAGGCTGGCATGCTGGTCTAGCGCCGTGGCCGCCTCGCGCGCCAAGGCGTAATCAGCAACATAGGCTTCCAGACACCCGCGCTTGCCGCAGCGGCACAAGGCCCCGTCCAGTTGCACCTTGGTATGGCCCAGCTCCAGCCCGACACCGCGCGCCCCGCGATAAAGCTGGTTGAACAAGACCAACCCCATACCCACCCCATGCTCTATGGTAACAACCGCGAAATCCGATTTGCGCCGCCCACCCCCAAACCACAATTCCGCCAGCGTCAGCAAATTGGCATCATTGTCCAGATAGGTGGGCACGCCAAAGGCCTCCTGCAACTGCGTGCTCAGCGCAATTCCCGGCGAATCCAGCATTGGCGACCACGGCACATTGCCGGTTACATGATCTACCATGCCCGCCATACCAACACCGATCGAATCGATATCGCGCAACTGCATTCCCTGCGCCGCCAAAAGCTTGTCCATCAGCGCGCGGGCTTCGGCCACCAGAATGGCAGGGCTTTTGCGGTTGGGGCGGGTTGGAACGCTGGCCTCGGCAATGCGGCGGCCCGCAAAATCACTCAGCACCGCCGTATGGCGCAAATCGCCCAGCTTCATGCCAACAACGTGATAGGCCTCTGCCACCACTTCCAGTTCCACAGGCGGGCGGCCACGCCCGGTACGGGGCTGGTCGGCCTCTGGCAGTGGCGCGGTGATGGTTTCGCGCAAAAACCCCTCTGCAATCAATTCTGCCGTGACAGAGCTTATGGATGCAGCACTCAGCCCAAGCGCGCGCACCATATCGGCGCGTGTGGTCTTGCCATGGGCGCGGGCGTAATCAAACAATGTCTGACGCAGCGGGCGCGGAACCGGGGCAATATTTGCCAGTACCGGCCCACACCCTGCCTGATCTTGCGCCTCAGATGGTATGGCCCCGACAAGTTGCGGCGTCATCTTTTCCCCTCCTCCGCGCTGTAATAAGTTCATTACCTAAAATAATAACACTGGATGTTGGCCGGAACATCAAGAAAAAACGTCAATCTTGCGGAAATATCCCGAATAAGGTCAGGATTTCTGGCATATTCTGCTTTATTTTATTTGACAGGCGAAAAATATATGACATTATTTTTCTGTCCGGACGCGCTTCACCGCTGCGTGCCGCGATTTGTTCAGGGAGGAACACATGAAAAAAATTATGACAGCGGCTATTGTCGCAACCCTTGGCTTCAGCACATCCGCTTTGGCACAGTCTCTGACTGTTGGCGTAAGCTGGTCTAACTTTCAGGAAGAGCGCTGGCAGACAGACGAGGCCGCGATTCGTGCCGCGCTGGAAGCCGCTGGCGCCACCTATATTTCCGCCGATGCGCAATCATCTTCGTCCAAGCAGCTGTCAGATATCGAAAGCCTGCTGGCGCAGGGCGCAAATGCCCTGATCGTGCTGGCACAGGACGCGGCCGCCATTGGCCCGGCCGTTCAGGCCGCCGCAGATGAGGGCATCCCCGTGGTTGCCTATGATCGCCTGATCGAAGACAACCGCGCCTTTTACCTGACCTTTGACAATGTCGAAGTGGGCCGCATGCAGGCACGCGCCGTTCTGGAACAGGCCCCCGGCGGCAATTATGTCATGATCAAAGGCTCACCCACAGACCCGAACGCAGATTTCCTGCGCGGGGGCCAGCAGGAAGTGTTGCAGGCCGCCATTGATTCAGGCGCCATCACCATTGTTGGCGAAGCCTATACAGATGGCTGGCTGCCCGCGAATGCCCAGCGCAACATGGAACAGATCCTCACAGCCCAGGACAATAATGTCGATGCTGTCGTCGCATCCAATGACGGCACCGCCGGTGGCGTTGTTGCCGCACTCACAGCGCAGGGCATGGACGGTATCCCCGTATCCGGCCAAGATGGTGATCACGCCGCGCTCAACCGTATCGCACTTGGCACACAAACTGTCTCTGTCTGGAAAGATGCGCGCGATCTGGGCCGCGCGGCAGCAGAAATCGCAGTGCAACTGGCCGCTGGTACTGCAATGGCCGATATCGAAGGCGCAGGCATGTGGACATCACCCGCAGGCACCGAAATGGTTTCCATGTTCCTCGAACCCGTTCCCGTAACAGCCGACAATCTGTCGCTGGTGGTAGATGCAGGCTGGATCACCCTCGAAGCGCTGTGCCAGGGCGTCAGCGGCGGCCCGGCCCCCTGTAACTAACCGGCCCGGACACTCTCCCGTTTTGGGGCGGCATCTGTGCCGCCCCATCCTCAAACACAGCGCCCGCGCGCATATACGTCCTTGGCAGTACCGCCTGTACACCGCCACGACATGCAGGACATTTCTCCATGAGCACCCCCGACACAGCCAACAGCACAACGTCTGGCGGTCAGAAGGCCAATAAGAAACGCCTGATTGACGCATTGGAACTGGACACCCGCCTTTTGGGCATGATCGGCGCCTTCATTGTGGTGGCCCTTGTGTTCAATGTCCTGACAGACGGGCGGTTTCTGACACCGCGCAACATCTTCAATCTGACAATCCAGACTGTCAGCGTGGCCATCATGGCCACAGGGATGGTGTTCGTGATTGTCACCCGCCATATCGATCTGTCGGTGGGCGCGCTGCTGGCCACTTGTTCCGCCGTCATGGCCATGATGCAAACCGCATGGCTGCCGCAATATCTGGGCCTGCCTCTGGGGCACCCGCTTATCCCGTGGCTGGCCATCGCCGCAGGCATTGTAACAGGCGCAGTGATCGGGGCCTTTCAAGGCTGGTTGACAGGGTATTTGCTGATCCCGGCCTTCATTGTCACGCTGGGGGGGCTTTTGGTATGGCGCAACGCGGCGTGGTATCTGACAACCGGCCAGACCATCGGCCCGCTTGATCCCACTTTCCAGATGTTTGGCGGCATCAACGGCACCATGGGCGAATTCTGGTCATGGGTGGTGGGAATTCTCGCCACTTTGGCAGCGCTCGCGGCTCTCTGGTCAAAACGGCGCGACAAGCTGCGCCATGATTTCCCTGTCAAACCTCTTTGGGCAGAACTGGCTTTGGGCGCAATTATCGCAGGGGCCATTCTGGGCCTGATTGCCGTGCTCAATTCGTACCAGGTGCCCGCCGCACGGCTGCAACGCGATTTCGCCGCACGGGGCGAAACCCTGCCCGAAGGCTTTACAGCCGCCTATGGCCTTCCCTTTTCGGTGCTGTTGCTGATTGTCGTGGCCGTGGTTATGACAGTCATCGCACGGCGCACGGCCTTGGGGCGCTATATCTTTGCCACAGGTGGCAACCCACAGGCGGCAGAGCTGTCGGGCATCAATACGCGCCTGCTGACGGTCAAGGTCTTCGCCATCATGGGCGCGCTTTGCGCCATCTCGGCGGTGGTGGCCTCGGCCCGGTTGACGAACCATTCCAACGATATCGGCACGCTGGATGAATTGCGCGTCATTGCCGCCGCCGTAATTGGCGGCACAGCGCTGGCAGGTGGGATCGGCACGATCTACGGCGCCATCCTTGGCGCGCTGATCATGCAATCCCTGCAATCGGGCATGGCCATGGTTGGCGTGGACGCGCCCTTGCAAAATATCGTTGTGGGCAGCGTGCTGGTTCTGGCCGTGCTGATCGACATCATCTACCGCCGCCGCACAGGAAAGGGCTGAACCATGACGCCACTTGTAGATATTCGCAATATCTCTATCGCTTTTGGCGGGGTGCAGGCCGTTGATAATGTGTCAATAAACCTCTATCCCGGCGAAGTTGTGGGCCTGCTGGGCCATAATGGTGCGGGTAAATCCACCCTCATCAAAATCCTGTCAGGGGCCTATAAAGCCGATAGCGGCGAAATCTGGATCGATGGCAAACGCGCCACCATCAACAGCCCCCGCGATGCCCGCGCGCATAATATTGAAACCATCCATCAGACATTGGCGCTGGCCGACAACCTGCCCGCACCTGCAAACCTGTTTCTGGGGCGCGAATTGCGCACCCTGTTCGGGTTTCTCGATGACAGCCGCATGGAGGCTGAAACCACCAAAATCATGGCGCGCCTGAACCCCAATTTCAAGAAAATCGCAGAACCTGTCAGCGCCCTGTCCGGGGGCCAGCGCCAATCCGTGGCGATTGCGCGCGCGGTCTATTTCAACGCCCGCATTCTGATCATGGACGAACCCACCGCCGCCCTTGGAGTGCATGAAACCAAAATGGTGGCCGACCTGATCATGGAATTGAAGGCACAGGGCTTGGGCATTTTCCTCATAAGCCATGACACCCGCGAAATGATGGAACTTTGCGACCGTGTCAGCGTCATGAAAAATGGCCAGCTTATCGGCACCGAACGCGTAGAGGATGTCACCGAAGATGACATTCTCTCAATGATCATCATGGGCAAGAAGGCAGATAAGGCAGCATGATGTTTCTGGGTCTGGATCTTGGCACCTCTGGCCTGAAAGGGTTGGTGATTGATGATACGGGCGCTGTGCTGGCCGAAGCCACCGCGCCCCTGACAGTCTCACGCCCCGCCCCCGGCTTTTCAGAGCAGAACCCGGCAGACTGGATCACAGCGGCAGAAACAGTATTGCGCACCCTGTCACGCAAGCTGGATATGGGCGCAATTTCCGGCATTGGCCTGTCAGGCCAGATGCATGGCGCAACTGTGCTCGACAAATCCGACAATGTCTTGCGCCCGTGCATCTTGTGGAACGATACCCGCGCCAGCGCGCAGGCCGCGCAACTGGATGCAAACCCGCAATTTCGCGCCATAAGCGGCAATATTGTCTTTCCGGGCTTTACCGCACCCAAACTGGTCTGGATGGCACAGCAAGAACCAGACCTCTTTGCCCAAATTGGCAAAGTGCTGTTGCCAAAAGATTATCTGCGGCTGTGGTTGACAGGGGCACATGTGGCCGAAATGTCAGATGCGGCAGGCACAAGCTGGCTGGATGTGGGCGCGCGCGATTGGTCGGATGATTTGCTTGCGGCAACCGGGCTAAACCGGGCGCATATGCCCGCGCTTGTGGAAGGGTCTGCCCAATCCGGCGGAGTGCGCGCGGCAGTTGCGCAGGAATTCGGCTTGCGCGCGGGTATTCCTGTTGCAGGCGGGGCCGGTGACAACGCCGCCACTGCAATCGGGCTGGGGATAGCACAGGGCGGTCAGGGCTTTGTCAGCCTTGGCACCTCCGGTGTACTGTTTGCCGCTACCGATGGATACGCCCCCGCCCCGGAAACGGCTGTGCATACATTTTGCCACGCATTGCCGCACACGTGGCACCAGATGGGCGTCATTCTGGCGGCCAGTGATGCGCTCAACTGGTTTGCCGGGATTGCGGGCGCAACTGCGGCGGAACTGACAACCAATCTGGGCAGCTTGCAAGCCCCCGGACGGACATTGTTCCTGCCCTATCTGGGCGGCGAACGCACACCGCTAAATGATGCCCACATTCGCGGGGCCTTTATCGGGCTGGAACACGCAACCGACCGCGCCGCCGCCACCCGCGCTGTCATGGAAGGCGTGGTTTACGCGCTGGTCGATTGCCAGCAAGCGCTGGCCGCAACAGGCACGCAGCTTCATACAGTGCTGGCCGCAGGCGGGGGCGCGCGGTCTGAATACTGGCTTTCAGCCTTGGCCACCGCGCTTGATCTGCCCATCCATGTACCACAGGCTGGCGATTATGGCGCAGCCCTTGGGGCCGCGCGGCTGGCGATTATGGCGGCCACTGGCGCAGGCACAGACGCCATGCCCCTGCCGCCCATTGCCCGCAGCTTCGATCCCGTCTCCCATACAACACAGGCCTTTCAAGACGGCTATGCCCGCTACCGCAAGGCCCAGACCGCACTCAAGGAACTGACATGACCGATTTTTTCCAAGCTATCCCGCAAATCACCTATCAGGGGCCGGATAGCGACGCCGAGTTTGCCTTCCGCCATTACAACCCCGATGAAATCGTCCTTGGGCGCCGGATGGAAGATCATTTGCGCTTTGCCATCTGCTATTGGCACAGCTTCGCATGGCAGGGGGGTGATCCCTTCGGCGGCCAGACATTCTTGCGGCCATGGTTTGGCGACAGGATGCAGGATGCCAAACTGAAAGCAGATGTGGCCTTCGAGATGTTCCGCATCCTGAATGTACCCTATTTCTGCTTCCATGACGCCGATATGCGCCCCGAAGGCGACAGCTTTGCGCACACCACCCGCAATCTGGAAGAGATGACAGATTATTTCGCGGCCAAAATGGAAGCAGGCGGGCCAAAGCTGCTTTGGGGTACGGCCAATCTGTTCAGCCATCGCCGCTTCATGGCAGGCGCAGCCACAAACCCCGATCCCGATATCTTCGCCTTTTCCGCCGCAACAGTGAAAACCTGCATGGATGCCACCCACCGTCTGGGGGGCGAAAACTATGTTCTCTGGGGTGGGCGCGAAGGATATGAAACCCTGCTCAATACCGATCTGAGCCAGGAACTGGATCATATGGGCCGCTTCTTGTCGATGGTGGTCAATTACAAGCACAAGATCGGCTTCAAAGGGGCCATCCTGATCGAACCCAAACCGCAGGAACCCACCAAACACCAATATGATTACGATGTGGCCACGGTCTACGGCTTTCTCAAACGCTACGGGCTGGAAAAAGAGGTCAAACTCAATATCGAACAGGGCCATGCCATTCTGGCAGGCCACAGCTTCGAGCATGAATTGGCCATGGCCGCCGCCCTTGGTATTTTCGGCTCGATCGATATGAACCGCAACGATTATCAATCCGGCTGGGACACAGACCAATTCCCCAATAATGTGCCCGAAATCGCGCTCGCCTATTACGAAATTCTGCGCGCAGGCGGATTCACGACAGGGGGCACCAATTTCGATGCCAAACTGCGCCTCCAGTCCCTCGATCCCGAAGACCTGATCCTCTCGCATGCAGGCGCAATGGATGTCTGCGCGCGCGGCCTGAAAGCCGCCGCCGCATTGCTGGAAGATGGCAGGCTGGAATCTGCCCGCGCCACGCGCTACGCAGGCTGGGCCAAACCCGAAGCACAGGCGCTGCTGGCCAGCGATCTGGACAGCATCACTGCCGATGTCCTCGCCCGCAATATCAACCCGCAACCCTGTTCGGGCAAACAGGAAAAACTGGAAAATCTGGTCAACCGCTTCGTGTAATCACGTGCCGGGCTTGCCCGCCCCAAAGGGCAGGCCCGCGCCACCCTCCTGCCAGAACAGGCCGAAAACCCATTTTCTTTGCCCCACCGCACCGCAGGCCGCAGGCCAAGATATCACGTCCGATATACTGAAAACTCTGGTCGGAGTGAGAGGATTCGAACCTCCGGCCCCTGCCTCCCGAAGACAGTGCTCTACCAGGCTGAGCTACACTCCGACCGTGGCGCACCCATAGCCCTGCAACCGCGCTTTTGCAAGAGGGGTGCAGGCCCCGAAGGGCTTTCCAAAGGGCCAGAATTTGCCTATGCAGGCACAACCCGCACGCGCAATCTAGGCCAATTGCATGAAATTGATCACCACAACCGAAGAGCTTGCGCACTTTTGCGCGCGCGCCCATGATGCCCCGTATGTCACCATAGATACCGATTTCCTGCGCGAGCGGACATATTACGCCAAACTCTGCCTGCTGCAAATGGCGCTGCCGGGGCCAGACGGGGCAGATAGCGGCCCCGCCGTGCTGATAGATCCGATGGCCGAAGGGCTGTCGCTTGCGCCTTTCTATGCGCTCCTGCGCGATGAAACCACGGTCAAGGTGCTGCATGCCGCCCGGCAGGATCTGGAAATCTTCTATATCGAAGGCGGCACCCTGCCCCGCCCGATATTAGATACCCAGATTGCCGCCATGGTCTGCGGCTTTGGCGATCAGATCGGCTATGAAACCCTTGTGCGCAAACTGGCCAAGGGCAATGTCGATAAAAGCTCGCGCTTCACCGATTGGTCACAGCGCCCGCTATCGGATGCCCAGCTTGGCTATGCGCTGGCCGATGTCACCCATCTGCGCGTGATCTATGAAAAACTGGCGCAGCGGCTGGCAGAAACCGGGCGCGCGGCCTGGGTGGCGGAAGAACTCGCCACGCTCGATGATCCCGAAACCTATCTCACCCGCCCAGATGATGCCTGGAAGCGCGTGAAAACCCGCAACGAGTCCGGCCGCTTTCTCGCCATCGTACGCGAATTGGCGGCCTTTCGGGAAAATTACGCCCAATCGCGCAATGTGCCGCGCTCGCGCGTGTACAAAGATGATGCGCTGCTGGAACTCGCCTCTCTCAAACCCGCCAGTCTGGATGATCTGGGGCGCACACGGCTTTTGCTGCGCGAGGCAAGGCGCGGCGATGTTGCCCAAGGCATTCTCACAGCCGTGGCCACGGCGCTGGCCTGCCCACCCAAAGATTTGCCCCGCCCCGATACCGCCCGCGAGGCGCTGCAAGTCAACCCCGCGCTGGCCGATCTCTTGCGCGTACTCCTGAAGGCCAAATCAGATGCCACAGGCGTTGCCGCCAAACTCATCGCCTCCAGCGCCGATCTCGATGCCCGTGCCGCCGGAGAGCGCAATATCCCCGCCCTTTCAGGCTGGCGCGCAAAGGTCTTTGGCGAAGATGCGCTGCGCCTGTGCGAAGGCAATGTGGCTTTGGCGGTAAAGGGAGAGCGGGTCGAAGTCATCTCCCTCACCCCCTGAACAGCCCGCGCGCCCTCAGATCGGCAGGCCCCGCATCAGGCGCGGCAAATCCCCGGTCAGCCCCGCCGCCTCGCGCATGAAACGGCGGCGCAGCGCCGGAATGGCGCTTACAGCCCCCATCCCCAAATCGCGCAACCCCCGCAAAATCGGGTTGTCGTTGGAAAAGAGGCGGTTCACACTATCCGTGCCCACAGCCATCATCATCGTGTCAAAACGCCGCCACTGCTGGTAGCGCTCCAGCACCAGCGGGCTTGCAATATCCTCGCCCCGCCGTGCGGCCAAAATCACCACCTCGGCCAAGGCGGCCACATCGCGCAGCCCGAAATTGAACCCCTGCCCCGCAATCGGATGCATGCCATGCGCGGCATCCCCCACCAGCGCCAGACGCGGGCCAATAAACCTATTGGCAATGGTCAGCCGCAACGGGTAGGCATAGCGCTTGCCCGCAAGCGCAATCTCGCCCAGAAAATCCCCAAAGCGCGGGCGCAAGGCCTCCAGATAGGGGCCATCCTCCAGCGCCTGAATGGCCGCTGCCGTGGCTGTCGC
Source organism: Roseinatronobacter sp. (assembly GCA_022565265.1). Taxonomy (GTDB): domain Bacteria; phylum Pseudomonadota; class Alphaproteobacteria; order Rhodobacterales; family Rhodobacteraceae; genus Roseinatronobacter. The sequence goes on from JAIUNA010000028.1 coordinate 9,394, forward strand.
CTCACTCCAGACAATCGAACAGCGATTGCCCGGAAGCGGCAAAATCGCCAAAGGCCCGGCCGGCATGAAAAACTGATGCGCGCAGCCCCCATGCGGGCGCTCATGCGCCACCGCACAGACCAGCGCCGTCTGGCCATACTCCCAGCCTGTGCGGCCAATGCCTGCGCGCGCAGCCGTCTGGCTCTCGCGCCCGTCACAGCCTACCAGCAACCGCGCCGAAACCGCGCGCCCATCGGCCAGATGCACCACCACGCCGCGCTCCGTCACCTCTTGCGCCACCGCCGCCACACCCGAAATCTGGGTAATCCCCGGCTCCCGCGCCATCGCCTCCAACAGGGCCGCGCGCAAATAGCGGTCTTCCAGCATATGGCCCATGGGGCCATCTTCCATCTCGGCATGATCAAAATGCAGGAAAAACGGCGCCGCGCCCTCGCCTGCGCGCCCGTCACTGGCCTTGATCTCCAAAATCGGCTGGGCCTGCGCCTCCACATCGCGCCACACCCCCAACCCCGCCAATACGCGCGAAGAGGCCAGCGCCAGCGCATAGGATCGCCCGTCAAATTCCGGCGCGGCGCGCGCGGCCTGCGCCAGCGCATCCACCACCACAACCCGCATGCCCGCTTGCGCCAGTGCCAGCGCCAAAGACGGGCCATTCAGCCCGCCGCCCACAATCACAATATCTGCATCCTGTTTCATAACGCAATTATGCCCGCCACGCGCCCAAAGTCCATGCGGCAAAAGCATCCATCTCTCCCCTTTCCATTTCATCTTGGCCCAAATATCCTCGGGGGGTGCGGGGGGGCAGACAGCCCCCCGCGGTGTCAAATCCAACGCAAGGCAAGAGTAATGAAACTGGAAAACTGGAACCACCTTTCGGCCAGCGCATTGGGGCGTGCAATCGGCGCTGGCGCGCTCTGCCCGGTCGATCTTGCCGAAGCCTATCTCGAAGCCATCGCCGCCCATCCCCATGGGGGCCGCATCTATGCCCGCACCACCCGCGACCGCGCGCTTGATGAGGCCATGTCGGCGCGCTCGCGCGCCCGCGCGGGCCAGCGCCGCGGGCCGCTGGATGGTGTGCCCCTGTCGTGGAAGGATCTGTTCGATACCGCAGGCATCGCCACCGAATCCGGCTCGGCGCTGCTCAAGGGCCGCACACCCACCCAAGATGCCCAGATCCTCCAAATCCTCACCCGCGCGGGCACAGTCTGTCTGGGCAAGACCCATCAAACCGAATTCGCCTATTCCGGCCTTGGGCTAAACCCCGTTACCGCCACGCCCCCTTGCATCAATGATCACGCTGCCGTGCCGGGCGGGTCGTCATCGGGGGCGGCGGCCTCGGTGGCCTTCGGGCTGGCCCCGGCGGCAATCGGGTCAGATACTGGCGGCTCTGTACGCATTCCGGCAGCGTGGAATGATCTTGTGGGGCTAAAAACCACCTCCGGGCGCATTTCGCTGGCAGGGGCCGTGCCGCTCGCCCCGAAATTCGATACCGCAGGCCCGCTGGCCCGCAGCGTCGAGGATTGCGCCGCACTCCTTGGCGCAATGGAAGACCGCCCGGCCCCAGATCTGCGCGGCGCAAGCCTGCACGGCATGCGGTTTCTGGTGCTGGAGGGCGCACCCTTTGAAGATATCCGCGAGGCCCCCGCGCAGGGGTTCGAGAGCGCGGTCGACAAGCTGGCGCGCGCAGGCGCGCAGATCACCCGCGCCACGCTTGCCCCGGTGCAAGCGGCACTGGCGCTGTCGGCCATCATCTACACCCCCGAATGTTACGCCCAATGGCGCGATCTGATCGAAACCCGGCCAGAGCTGATGTTCCCCCCCATCCTTGAGCGGTTCCGGTCTGGCCGCGATCATCTGGCCACCGATTATATTGCCGCTTGGGCCGCGCTGGACGGGCATCGCGCCGCCTATCTGGCCCAGACAGCGGGGTATGATGCCGTGCTATTGCCCACTGCGCCCAATCTGCCCCCCAATGCCCAGCGCTTGCAGGAGGATCACGCCTATTTCACCACCGAAAACCTGCTCACCCTGCGCAATACCCGCATTGGCAATCTTTTGGGGCTATGCGCGCTCACTTTGCCCACGGGCACGCCCTCGGTCGGGATCAGTCTGATGGCCCCGCCCATGGCCGAAGACAGGCTTTTGCGCGTGGGTGCGGCGGCAGAAGCAGCGCTCACTGCAATGTGACAGCAAATATCGGCCCGCGGCAGCGTTTTCGGGCTAAATACCGCATCACGGTTTCACAAGAGGTTTCCCATGCTCCGCCAGATCGCTGCCGCCCTTGCCCTAACCCTGTCTCTCGCCGCCCCCGCCGCAGCCCAGCAAACCGAAACCACCGTGCTTGCAGGCGGGTGTTTCTGGTGTATCGAATCGGATTTCCGCCGCGTTCAGGGTGTAACCGATATACGCGTGGGCTTTGCAGGGGGAAGCACCCCAAACCCGGTTTATGACGATGTGGCGCGCGGGCGCACCGATCATCTGGAAGTGGCCGAAATAACCTTCGATCCCGCCATCGTCAGCTATGATCAGATTTTGCATCTCTTCCTGCGCTCGGTCGATGTGCTGGATGCAGGCGGGCAATTCTGTGACCGGGGCGCGCATTACACCACCGCCATTTTTGCCACCCCCGCACAACAGGCCAGCGCCACAGCCGCCATTGCCGCTGCCGAGGCAGAGCTTGGCCAAAGCATTGTTACCCCCATCCGCCCGGCCATGACCTTCTACCCGGCAGATGAGTTTCACCAGAACTACGCCAATTCCTCCGAACGCACCCTCACCCGCTTTGGCTGGATAGAGCGGCGCGACGCCTATAAAAACTACCGCGAAGCCTGTGGCCGTGACCGGCGGGTGCGCGAACTCTGGGGCGCATCTGCCGCATTTGCGGGCTAGAACATGCCGCGCAAAAGCGGGAATCGGTTTTGCGCAAAAAGACATGCCGCCGCGCAACATGTCCTTGCATCTGGCGGCAACCCCCAAATGCTGGCCCTGTCCAATCCGGCACACACCCTTTGGCGCATAAATCCTTGACCTGCCGCCCCGATCTGGCAATCCTTTGCAAGCCTTTCCCCCTTTGGGAAAACGCGCCCTATTTTCATGCTAAAAATTTTGGAAAAAATAATGGGACGACGGGACGATTTGATCGAACGCTATGCCAAAGACCTGCGCGAAAAATGCGGGCTAGAGCCTGATCTGGCCTTACTTCGCAAAGTCACCATCGGGTGCGGCCCCTCTATTTACAACGCCGATGCCGCCACCGTGGCCGCCACGCAACCGCAAGAACTGGCGACTGTGCGCCAAAGCTTTCTGATAAAGAAACTCGGCCTGCCCGATAGCCCCGCACTGGATGAAGCGATCACCAAAGTGATCGAACTCTATGGCCGCTCAGAGCGCAACAAATACCGCGCCGTAGTCTATTATCTGCTTACAAAGCATTTCAGCAAAGACAGCGTTTACGGCTAACACCCGCGCAAAACCAACAGGGATAGTCCCAAAGGGGCTGGCCCGCCCCTTACGCCTTGCCCAACAGTGCCAAAATCTCTGCCCGCGCGGGCATCGCGCCTGCCGTGCCGGGCCGCGATACCTGCACCGCCGCTGCCGCCGCTGCAAAGCGCATCGCCGCTTGCGGGGTTTGCCCCTCGGCCAAACCCGCCGCCAGCGCCCCGGTAAAGCAATCGCCCGCCCCTGTGGTATCCACCACCACCGCAGGCAAGGCAGGCACAAATATATCCGGCACACCGCGCGCATGCCAGCTTGCGCCCTCGGCCCCGCGCGTCACAACCACAGCCTCGACAGGCAAATCTTCCAACCCACAGCCAAGCGCGGCCTGCAATTGCGCAGCCTCTACCGCATTCACCACCAGCGTATTGATATAGGGCAGCACCAGATTGAGGGCCTCCAGATCAAAGGGCGCGGCGGAATAGATCACCTCCATCCCCCGCCCCATCGCAGCCTCTGCCATCGCGGCCTGATGGTCGGTTTCGTTTTGCAACAGCAAGATATCGCCCAATTCCGCACTCTCCAGCGCGGCCAGCGCCGGGCCAAGCGCCAAGGCGCGATTGGCCCCGCCATGCAGCAAGATGCAATTCTCACCCTGCCCATCCACCATGATAACAGCATGGCCCGTCGGCCCCTCCAGCTGCTGGATGGCATTGCACGCCACGCCAAAGCCCTGCAATCTGGCCAGCACCCCGGCCCCATCGGCCCCCACCGCACCAATATGGCGGCACTCAGCACCCGCCCGCGCGGCAGCCACAGATTGATTGGCCCCCTTGCCGCCCAACTCCATCCGGTAGGATGTGGCGGCCAAGGTTTCCCCCGCTCCGGGCAAATGTGCAACCCGGTAGAAATGGTCGATATTGACCGACCCAAAACACCAGACAGTCACACCCCCACCCCCCTCAGACAATTTCACACGCCGCCATCACCGCCATATTCAGAATGTCACTCGCCGTCGATCCTGTCGAGCAGATCTGAATAGGCTTGGGAACACCGGCCAGAATTGGCCCAATCACCGTGGCCCCGGCCATCTCCTGCATCAGCTTGACAGAAATGGACGCCGAATGCCGCGCCGGAACCACCAGAATATTCGCCGGGCCGCGCAGGCGCGAAAACGGGTAATGCGCAGCGGCTGCGGGGTTCAGGGCCACATCCACTGTCATTTCGCCCTCATATTCAAAATCAACCCCGCGCGCATCCAGCACCTTGGGGGCCAGATGCATCTTTTCTGATCGCTCCGAAATCGGATACCCGAAGGTCGAAAAGCTCACAAACGCCACGCGCGGCTCCAACCCCAGATGCCGCGCTACAGAGGCCGCACGCGTGGCAATATCGGCCAGATCATGCTCATCAGGCCATTCCTGCACCAATGTATCAGCAATCAGCACAATCCGGCCCTTGTGCAACAGCGCCGTAACACCTGCCACACCATCTTTGGCACGCGCATCGAAAACATGGTTCACCAGCCCCAGCACATGCGCCGATTTGCGCGTAGCCCCTGTTACCAGCGCATCCCCATGGCCATGCGCCAGCATCAATGCGCCAAAGACATGGCGGTCACGCGCGGCCAGCCGGTGCACATCCTTCTGGTCATGCCCCTGCCGCTGCAAACGCCCGTAAAGATAGGCTTTATAGCTGTCCAGATGGCGGGTATTGCCAGCATTGACCACTGATATCTCGCGCAAAGCATCCCCCAGCCCCACCGATTGCAGCTTCTCGCGCACATCATCATCCCGGCCCACAACCAGCGCCTGCCCATAACCGCCCCGCTGATAAGCAACAGCCGCGCGCAACACGCGCCCGTCCTCGCCCTCGGCAAAGATCATGCGCGATTGCTTTTGCCGGGCACGGGCATGGATGGATTGCAAAATACTCGCAGTCGGGTCCATCCGCGCCTTCAGCGTCTGGACATAGCCCTCCATATCCACAATCGGGCGGCGCGCCACACCTGTGGCCATGCCCGCACGCGCAACGGCTGGCGGGATGGTGTAAATCAAACGCGGGTCAAACGGGGTGGGAATGATGTAATCACGCCCGAAACCCAGCTTGCGGCCATAGGCCATGGCCACTTCATCGGGCACATCCTCGCGCGCCAGCTCCGCCAAGGCCCGCGCACAGGCAATCTTCATCTCATCATTGATGGCGCGCGCGTTAATGTCCAAAGCCCCCCGAAACAGATAGGGAAAGCCCAGAACATTATTCACCTGATTGGGGTAATCGCTGCGCCCCGTGGCCACAATCGCATCCGCGCGCACCGCCTGCGCCTCTTCCGGGGTGATTTCCGGGTCAGGATTGGCCATGGCAAAAATAACAGGGTTCTCGGCCATGCTGGCCACCATCGCCGCTGTCACCGCCCCCTTGACGGAAACACCCAAAAACACATCCGCCCCCACCATCGCCTCTTCCAGCGTGCGCGCATCCGTGCGCGCGGCATGGGCAGATTTCCACTGGTTCATGCCCTCGGTGCGGCCCTGATAAATAACGCCCTTGGTATCGCACATGATGCAGTTATCCTGCTGCGCCCCCATGGATTTGATCAGCTCCAGACATGCAATCCCCTCCGCCCCCGCCCGATTCAGCAGAATCTTTCACTCTTCAATCTTCTTGCCCGACAGCTCCAAAGCATTAATCAGCCCGGCCGCACAAATCACCGCCGTGCCATGCTGGTCATCATGGAAGACAGGGATATCCATGATCTCCTTCAACCGGCTTTCAATGATAAAACATTCCGGCGCCTTGATATCTTCCAGATTGATCCCGCCAAAAGTCACGCCCATCAGGCGCACCGCCTGAATAATCTCATCGGGGTCTTCGGTATCCAGCAAGATATCAATCGCATTCACATCGGCAAAACGCTTGAACAATTCCGCCTTGCCTTCCATCACGGGCTTGGAGGCCAAAGCCCACAGATTGCCCATCCCCAAAATCGCCGTGCCATTGGAAACCACCGCCACCATATTGCCCTTGGCCGTGTAATCATACGCGGCCTGCGGATCATCTGCGATGGCCTGCACTGGCACGGCCACACCGGGGCTATAGGCCAAAGACAAATCCGCCTGCGTGGCCATCGGCTTCGATGGCACAATCTCAAACTTCCCCGGCACTGGCAGATGATGATAAGACAGCGCCTCCTCATCGGTAAATTTCTTGCGCGACATCTCGGCCCTCCCTGACTGAATGCTCTGTCTTAGCCATCCCTCCCCAATATCACAATAAATTAGCGCAGCCCTCTAGCGCAAACACAGCGCGCGCCTTGCCATTCATCTTGGCCCAAATATCCTCAGGGGGTGAATTGAGGCGAAGCCGAAAGAGGGGGCGCGAGCGCCCCCTGTCCCGATCTGCAATCCCTCACCCCGCCGGGGTAGAGGAAACACCCACCTGCGCGGGCCGTAACAACTGGTCATGCAGCATGAAACCATCTGCCATCACCTGAATGATCTGCCCGGCCTTCGTGCCGGGAACAGGCGCTTCAAACATGGCTTGGTGCATATGCGGATCAAACATCTCGCCCACTTCAGGGCTTACGCGCTCCACCCCGTGCTTATTGAGCACATTGGTCAATTCGCGCAATGTCAGGTCCACCCCTTCCACCAGCCCGGCGGCGGCGGCGCGGGTTTCCTCGGTTGCGGCCTCCAGCGCGCGGGCCAGATTGTCATAGACAGGCAGCATATCGCGCGCAATCCGGCTGCCGCCATAAAGCTGCGCATCGCGGCGGTCTTTCTCGGCGCGTTTGCGGCTGTTCTCGGCCTCGGCCAAGGCGCGCATCATGCGCTCGCGCATCTCGTCGCGCTCTGCCACCAATGCGGCATTCTCGCCTTGCAGGGCTGCCAGCATGTCATCTTGTGCCGCGCCCATATCCTGGGGTGCAGCGGTCTCCGGCTCAAGACTGTCCAACTCTGCGCCATCATGTTCCGGCTTCGGCTTTGCCTCAGTCATATCTCTAACCTTCTTCCTTCACTACTCTGCGCGCCGGTCGGTCAGCATCCGCCCCACCAGTTGCGCGGTATAATCCACAATCGGCACGATCCGCCCGTAATTCAGACGCGTAGGCCCGATCACGCCCACTGCGCCAATAATTTTCCGTTCCGCGTTCATATAAGGAGAAACCACCAGAGTTGAACCCGTCAGCGAAAAAAGACGGTTCTCCGCACCAATAAAGATGCGCACCCCGTCCCCTTGTTCGGTCAATTCCAGAAATTCGGTAATATCGCGCTTGCGCTCCAGATCATCAAACAGGGTTCGGATGCGCTCGATATCCGCGGCAGCGGCCCCCTCGTCAAGCAAATTCGCGCGCCCCCGCACGATCAGCCGCGCCTCTGGCTCGCCTTCGCTTTCCCAGATAGCCAGGCCCTGCTCCACCAAAACAGCAGCCAGACTGTCAATCTCGCGGCGATTGCGCGTCATCTCGGCGCGAAACCGCGCCAAAAGCTGACTTACTGTCGCGCCCTCTATCATGGAGTTGAGGAAATTCGCCGCCTCGCGCATGGCCGATGGGGTCATGCCCTTTGGCGGTGTGAACAGGCGGTTTTCCACATGGCCATCGGCAAAAACCAGCACCACCAACGCACGATCCACCGACAGGCCGACAAATTCGATATGCTTTATCGCCGCCTCATGCTTGGGCGATAGCACCAGAGAGGCCCCTTGCGTGATCCCGCTCAGCGCGCCGCCCACCTGCTCCAGCAAGGTTGACAGGTCGCGCTCATTGCCGCCCAGCGTGCTATCCAGCTTTTCACGGTCGCGCGCATCCAGAGGGGCAACTTCCAGCAGCGAATCCACAAACAGCCGCAGGCCCAGATTGGTGGGCACACGGCCCGCAGAAACATGCGGGCTGCCCAACAGGCCCAGATATTCCAGATCCTGCATCACATTGCGCACAGTCGCGGCCGAAACCTTCTCATTCATATCCCGCGTCAGGGTACGCGACCCAACAGGCTGGCCCGAATGCAAATACCCCTCCACCACCCGGCGAAACACCTCGCGCGAGCGGTCATTCATCTCTGACAACAATTCCTGTGCATTGGGTGTCTTGCGCATCTTCAACTCCGCATGATCTGACAGCACATCCCCGAACAGCACTTTAAAACACAGGGGGTTTCAAGGGCAATCGGGCTTGCATACTGCCTATGCGCCCCTGTATCGACAACAAAACCAAAGAAGGATAGCTTATGCGCCCGTCAGGAAGACATCTAGACACGATCCGCGAAATTTCAATCGAACCGCATGTGACCAAACATGCCGAAGGCTCTTGCCTGATTTCGATGGGCGATACCAAGGTTCTGTGCACCGCCTCGCTCGAAGATCGCACACCACCGTTTTTGCGCAATACCGGGCTGGGCTGGGTCACGGCCGAATACGGCATGCTGCCCCGCTCCACCAATACCCGCATGAAGCGCGAGGCCGCATCGGGCAAGCAACAGGGCCGCACTGTGGAAATCCAGCGCCTGATCGGGCGATCCTTGCGCGCCTGCGTGGATCGCTCTGCCCTTGGTGAACGCCAGATCACCATTGATTGCGATGTAATCCAGGCCGATGGCGGCACGCGCTGCGCGGCCATTACAGGCGGCTGGGTAGCGCTGCGCCTTGCGGTAAACAAACTGCTCAAGGCAGGCGATGTGGTGTCAGACCCGATTACCGATCATCTGGCCGCCATTTCCTGCGGCATCTATGCGGGCCAGCCCGTGCTGGATCTGGATTATGCCGAAGACAGCACCGCGGGCGTGGATGGCAATTTCATCTTGCTGGGCTCTGGCCGCATGGTCGAAGTGCAAATGAGCGCCGAAGGCGCAACCTTCTCGCGCGCAGAAATGGACACTCTGCTCAATCTGGCCGAAAAAGGCGTGGCAGCACTGGTTGCCGCCCAGAAAGCGGCCATTGCATGACACGGCGGCGCTTCGAGGGCAAAACCCTGCTTGTGGCCACCCATAACGCAGGCAAGCTGGAAGAGTTTCGCCA
>JAIUNA010000029.1 GCA_022565265.1 Roseinatronobacter sp.
ATTGGCCCGCCCATATTGCCCAGCCCGATAAAGCCAAAATTCATGCCTCACTCTCCCCTCTGTCTTCAAAACTCAGCTCCTCCGCGCCAAGAGGGGCCAGCATTGCTGCCACCTCATGCTGTTTTACGGCAGACAGGCTGTCATGCTGCCAGCGCGGGGTGCGGTCGCGATCTATGATCGCGGCGCGGATACCTTCCAGAAAATCCCCCTGCGTCATGGCGCGCCATGTATAGCGATATTCCTGCGCAAGTGCGGCATGGATGGTTCCCGCCCGGCCCAGATCGCGCTGCATTTGCAGGGTGCAGGCCATGGCAAGCGGCGCGTTGTGGCGCAGGGACTTGAGGGTTTGCGCAGCAAATTCGCCCGGCTCTGCTGCCAGAGCGGCTGCGATATCCACCAGATGAGGCAACGCGAAAATGCGCTCAATCAGCGCGCCACTCTGTGCCAATATGCCCTCTGGCGCATCCTGCCTGTGCAGGATGGCAACATCTCCGGTTGCCGCCAATCCGGCCTTCACCTCTGTCCACTCCGCCTCTGGCAAAAACAGATCGGCAAAACCCGCGCGCAGCGCATCACCCGGCCCCATGCGCGCGCCCGTCAGGCCCAGATAGGCCCCTAACGCCCCCGGCGCACGGGCCAAAAGCAGGCTGCCACCCACATCGGGAACCAGGCCAATCCCGCATTCTGGCATGGCAATCCGGGCGCTTTCGCCCACCACACGGTGGCTTGCATGGCAGCCAATGCCTACCCCGCCGCCCATGACAAAGCCATGTAGAAAACTGACAATGGGCTTGGGATACTGCGCCATGCGGGCAGTCATGCGGTATTCATCGGCCCAGAATTGGCGCGCATAGCCATAATCCCCAGCCCGGCCCCGTGCATAGATTTCGGCAATATCACCGCCTGCGCAAAAGGCCCGCTCGCCCTGTGCATCCAGCATCACCAACGCGATTTGCGGATCATCCGCCCAGATGCGCAACGCGCCATCCAGCGCTAGGCACATCTCATAATTCAACGCATTCAACGCCGAGGCCCGCGTCAGAGTAATCCGCCCCGCGCGCCCGTCGCGCCGGATATGCAGATCGGCCATCACCGCGCCCCCAGCAGCGCGCGCGCCACTATCAGCCGCATGATCTCGTTCGTGCCTTCCAAAATCTGATGCACCCGCAAATCGCGCACCAGCTTCTCCACGCCGTAATCGGCCAGATAGCCATAACCGCCATGCAATTGCAGGCAGTGATCGGCCACGCGGCTGCCGGCCTCTGTTACAAATTTCTTGGCCATGGCGCAAAATTTGGTTGCATCCGGCGCGCCCTGATCCAGCTTCCAAGCGGCTTGGCGCAGGAAAATGCGCGCGGCCTGCATGTCTATTTCCATATCGGCCAGACGAAATTGCAGCGCCTGAAACTGGTCAAGCGGCTGCCCGAAAGCTTTGCGCTCTGCCATATAGGTCAAGGTGTCCTCCAGCGCCGCTTGCGCAGCCCCCAGCGAACAGTCGGCAATGTTCAACCGCCCCCCATCCAGCCCGGCCATGGCATAGCGAAACCCCGCGCCCTCCTCGCCCAACAGCGCATCTGCCCGAAGGCGGCAATCATCAAACTGCACCTGCCGTGTGGGCTGCGCGCGCCAGCCCATCTTGTCTTCCAGCCCGCCAAAGCTTAGCCCCGGCGTGCCATCCATCACCACCAGCGCCGAAATCCCCTTGGGGCCAGCGCCACCCGTGCGCGCCATCACGATATAGCCGTCCGAATACCCCCCGCCCGAAATGCAGGCCTTGGTGCCATTCAGCACATAATCTTCTCCATCCCAAAGCGCCCGTGTTGCCAGTGCCGCCGCGTCAGAACCTGATCCCGGCTCTGTCAGGCAATAGGACATGAAACACTCCAGCCCCACCACCTTCGGCAACAATTCTGCGCGCATCTGCTCTGATCCGAATTTGTCAATCATCGCGGCGCACATGTTATGGATGGATAAAAACGCCGCAACTGACGGGCAAGATTGCGAGAGCGCCTCGAAAATCAGCGTTGCATCCAGCCGCGACAGGCCCGCCCCTCCGGCTTCTTCGCGTACATACAATCCGCCAAAACCCAGTTCGGCAAATTTCGCCCATAGCTCTTTCGGGATCGTCCCCTGCGCCTCCCAGTCGCGGGCATGGGGCGCGATATGCTCTTTGCCAAAGGCCAGCGCCATGTCGAAAATGGCCTCGGATTCCGCGCTCAGATTGAACTCCATCGCCGCCGCTCCCCCCTTATCTGTTCAGCATATCCCCCGGCTAACTCTGAAATCTTGCAGCAATATTTCATCTTGGCGCAAATATCCTGCGGGGGTGAATTGGCGCATTGGCTTTGTGTTTTGTCGCAATTTCGAACCGAAAAACTCTATCAACTTTTTCTGAAATTGCTCTAGCGCCAAGAGGGGGCCGCACAGGCCCCCTCTGCCAGCCATCAATCCATGGCCTTGAAGTTGAACGCCGCCCCTTCCTTGATCCCGCTGGGCCAGCGCGAGGTGACAGTCTTGGTGCGGGTATAGAATTTGAAACTATCCGGCCCATGCTGGTTCAGATCGCCAAAGCCAGATTTCTTCCAGCCACCAAATGTGTGATAGGCCAGCGGCACGGGGATGGGCACATTGATCCCCACCATCCCGATATTGATCCGGTTTGCAAAATCGCGCGCGGTATCGCCATCGCGGGTGAAGATGGCGGTGCCATTGCCATATTCATGGTCAATCGCCATGCCGATGGCCTCTTCATAGGTTTTTGCGCGCACCATCGACAGGACTGGGCCGAAAATTTCCTTGCGGTAAATCTCCATATCCGTCGTCACATGGTCAAACAGATGCGGGCCGACGAAAAACCCGTCTTCATAGCCCTGAAGGCTGAAATCGCGGCCATCGACCACCAGTTCTGCGCCTTGTTCGATCCCCGTTTCCACCAGCCGCAGGATGTTTTCCTTGGCGGCAGCCGTTACAACGGGGCCGTAATCCACATCTGGCCCAGCCGTCCAAGGGCCGACTTTCAGCGCCTCGATTTTGGGAACAAGGCGTTCGCGCAGCGCCTCGGCTGTGCCATCGCCCACAGGCACAGCGACAGAGATGGCCATACAGCGTTCCCCCGCCGCGCCGTAGCCTGCGCCCACCAGCGCATCGGCAGCCTGATCCATATCCGCATCGGGCATGATGATCATATGGTTCTTTGCGCCGCCAAAGCACTGCACGCGTTTGCCATTGGCGCAGCCGCGCGCATAGATATATTGTGCGATGGGGGTAGACCCCACAAAGCCCACGGCCTGAATGGTCTCATTGTCCAGAATGGCGTCAACGGCTTCCTTATCGCCATTGATAACCTGCAACACGCCATCAGGAAGGCCCGCTTCCTGAAAGATCTCGGCCAGCATCAGCGGAACTGACGGGTCGCGCTCGGATGGCTTCAGGATCATGGCATTGCCGCATGCGAGTGCTGGCCCCATTTTCCACAGCGGGATCATTGCGGGAAAGTTGAACGGTGTAATGCCCGCCACCACGCCCAAGGGCTGGCGCATGGAATACATGTCAATGCCGGGGCCAGCGCTATCGGTGAATTCGCCTTTCAGCAAATGCGGCGCGCCGATGCAAAATTCAATCACTTCCAGCCCGCGCTGAATATCGCCTTTGGCATCCACAAAGGTCTTGCCATGCTCGGATGACAGTTTTTCGGCCAGTTTGTCCATGTCGCGGTTTATCAGGGCGACGGCGGCCATCATCCCGCGCGCACGTTTTTGCGGATTGGTCGCGCCCCATTTCACTTGTGCGGCAGCGGCACGGGCCACGGCATCATCCATCTCGGCTTTCGAGGCCAGCGGAACGCGCGCCTGCACTTCGCCTGTGGCGGGGTTGAAGACATCGGCAAAGCGCCCCGAAGTGCCCGAAACGTGTTTGCCGTCAATCCAATGCGAAAGCTCTGTCATGCCATCCTCCATGTGCAGGTTTGACGTAAGGATAGGTTTGCAATTTCGCCTTGGGAAGTGGCAATATCCCAAACAAACCTTGCAAATTTGCAAGATGGGCGGTTAAACCCGCGCATGGATTGGGATGATATGCGCGTATTTCTGGCCCTTGCGCGGGCTGAAAGCCTTGGGCGCGCAGGCGCAAGCCTGCGGCTTGATCCGGCAACGGTGGGGCGGCGCATTGCGCGGCTGGAAGAGGAATTGGGGCGGCGGCTGTTCACGCGCTCGCACCAAGGTTACGCGCTGACAGATGAGGGCGCGCGGCTGTTGCCCCACGCACAAGCGGCGGAGCACGCTATGCTGGCTGCGGCTGCGGCAGCGGGCGAAGAGGGGCAGGGCCTGAGCGGCCAAATCCGTGTGGGTGCGCCGGATGGTTGCGCCAATTACCTTTTGCCGCAGGTTGTGGCGCGCATCTGCACCGAAAATCCGGGGTTGGATGTGCAGATCATCGCCTTGCCGCGCGTGTTTAACCTGTCGCGGCGCGAGGCAGATATGGCCATCGGCGTATCTGCCCCCCAAGCGGGGCGGTTGAGCGTGCAAAAGATCAGTGATTATCACCTGCATCTGGCCGCATCAGAAAGTTCTCTGGCGGCACACCCCCCCATTCACAGCCTGCCCGACCTGCGCGCACATCGGATTATTGGCTATATCCCGGACATGATTTTTGACAGTGAGTTGGATTATCTGGCCGAATTGGGGCTGGAGCGCGTGGCGCTTGCGTCAAATTCCGTGGCCGTGCAGTTCAATTTGCTGCGCCACGGGGCAGGGCTGGGGGTGGTGCATGATTTCGCGCTTCCCTCTGCGCCGGGGCTGGTACGGATCTTGCCGCAGGCGTTCAGCCTCAAGCGCAGTTTTTACCTTATTCGTCATCTGGACGATCAGCGCGTGGCGCGTCTTAACCGCTTTGCCGAGGCCCTGCATCGCGGATTGCGCCGCGAATTGGCGTATCTGGAAGGTTTGGTGGCGCAGGTGGCGGCGCAATAGGGCAATCTCTGGGGATAGGCAAAAAGCCACGCGCGCATGCGTCAAAGTCGCTGGGGGTGTGGCGGCTGGCAGGGGTGCGGGCCGGGTGCGCATTTGCGGTTCTGGTTTTCCCGGTATCGGGGCCGCAGAGGCCCAAGAATCGGCCTGCCTGCACATGCGCGCGCAACAGGCCTTGCTGAAACACCCCTAGCTTTCTGCCGCGCCCATTTCGCGAAATTTCTGGCTGTGGCCCTGCCGCCTTGAGGCATTGCGAGCGAAGGCATTTATAAAGCGGAGAATATCCTCTTGTGCGGTTTCTGGCAGAAAGCGCGCACCGCAACTCATCCCATGCGCCCAGACTATCTCAATCTCGAACAGCGCGCCCTTGGCCTGCACGCGGGCTTTGTCACCCACCGACAATGTGCGGATACCTGTCAGCTTCAGCCCTCCGATAGAGGCGTTTTCAACCAGCGCCGTTTCACAACGCCCATTGCGAATGATCTTTGCAGTGGTCTGAAGGGCTATTCGTTCAATCCGGCGCATTGCGTTTTCCTTTGCGAGCCTGCCAATCATATCGCGCCGATATTGCTGAAACCTTAAGGCAGCCCGCATTGCGCCATGCTTGACATCGAATCGCAAAACTGTGAGTCTTTTGTGCATTACAAGCGGTGTTCAGGCCGCGGGATCGAGCATTATGTTTTTTTGCAGACTGGCATTTGTCCTTGTCTGTCTTGGCATTTTCACCAGCGCGCAGGCGCAGGGGCAAGGGCTGGAACAGGCGGAAAAGTTATTGCTTGCCGAAAATGCTTCTGCCGCACGGCGGGCGGTGCAAGAGCTTGCGCCTGCCACGCAAGAAGAAGATATCCAAAGACTTTGGATTCTCGCGCTCTCGCACATGCGTGAAAATGCCCCGCGCGCAGCCTTGCCCTATCTGGAACGGCTGGTCACGCTTGCCCCGGAACCAGCGCGGTTTCGTCTGGAATTGGCGCGCGCCCTCTTTCTGACCGAACAGGAGGCCCGCGCGGAATATCATTTCCAAGCGGCGATGGGCGGTGCCTTGAGTTTTGCTGAAATCGCAACGGTGCATGAGTATTTGCAGACGATGGAGCAGCGCAAGCAGTGGCAGGGCCATGCGCGCGTGGCGCTGGTGCATCAAAGCAATCCCGCGCACCGCTCTGGCGAAGATACACTGAATATCGGGGGAGCCTTGCTTTTGCCCTTGCCCCCGGTGGAACGTGCGACAGGGGTGGAGGTGGCGTTGGGCGCAACCTATTTGCCCAAACTCTCGTCCGATCTGCGAGCGCGGGCGCATCTGCTGGCGACAGGCCAGTTTTTCGAGGATAAGGCGCTTGATCGCGGGCATTTGCGCTTTGAACTGGGTGTGTTGGCCTTGGGCGATCATGGCCGCCAGCTTGGGGCGGGGCTGGCCCTGCAAGGCGCGTTTGACAAGGGGGGGCGGCTGATGCATGGCGCGGGGGTTTATGCCAGTTTTCAGCAGAGCTTTGGGCGCAAGACACATCTGGCGCTGCGCGCTGGGGTGGACAGGCTGCGCTATCGCGGCGTGCCGCAGATGGATGGGCACAGGGTTACGGGTTCGGCCGAACTTTCGCGCATTCTTGCCCCGCAACTGCGCGTGCAAGCTGGCCTGCACTGGGCGTATCACCATGCGCAAACAGCCCATAACCGCCGCAGCACTGCCACAGTGTCCATGGGCGGGCAATATGCCTTTCGCGGCGGATTCGTGGGGGGGCTGGAAACGCAGCTTGGCCAAACCCGTGTACCAGAGGCCAACCCCCTGCAACTGCAATACGGCCCAGAGCGGAGTACCCGCCTTGGCCTCACCGCGCGGCTGATGCACCGGGATTATACGCTGCGCGGTTTTGCGCCCGTTCTCGTGCTGGGATATGAAGCGCAATCCAGCAATGTGCCTGTGAATGCCTATGACAATTTGCGCCTTTCCGTTGCCGCAACGCGCAGTTTTTAGCGTGGCCGCAGGGTTATAGCGCCAAGTCTGCCCAGATCGGCACATGATCCGAGGGTTTGTCACCCGCGCGCACTTCGGCGTCTATCTGGCAATCGCGCAGCAGATCGGCGGCATAGGCATTGAGCAAGATGTGATCAATCCGAATGCCGTCATTCTTCTGATAGGCCCCGGCCTGATAATCCCAGAATGTGTATTGCCCCGGCGCCGGGTGGCGCGTGCGAAACGCTTCTGTAAAGCCAAGGTTCAGCATGCGCCGAAACGCCTTGCGCGATTGCAGGCGAAACAGCGCATCTTCGCGCCAGGCATCAGGGCGGGCCGCATCTTCGGCCTGTGGGATGATATTGTAATCGCCCATCACCGCCAGTGGCATTTCCAGCGCCAGAAGTGCGCGGAGCCGCGCTTCCATCCGGGCCATCCATGCCAGTTTATAGGCGTATTTTCCACCTGCAACAGGCTGGCCCGCGGTATCCAGTTCTACCGGGTTGCCATTGGGCAGATAGAGGCCCACCACCCGCAACGCGCCTTTGGGGGTGCTGACTGTCGCCTCTATCCAGCGCGCCTGTGTGTCGTCGTCATCGCCGGGCAGGCCGCGGGTCACATCTTCCAGCGGCAATCTTGAGACGATGGCACCCCCGTTGCACCCCTTTTGCCCATGGGTTTCCAGAGTGTCGCCCATGTCCTCTATCAGCGCGCGGGGGAAGGTTTCGTCGGTGGATTTGATTTCTTGCAGCACGGCCAGATCGGGGCTTGCATCCTTTAGCCATGCTTCCAGCGCCGGGCCGCGCGCCTTGATCCCGTTGATGTTGAAGCTTGCGATTTTCATGGTCTTGCCCTGCGCCTTGGTCTGATATGGCCCTGATTTGCCGGTGTCTTGGCCGCGCAGACCCTGCCATTCCTGCGCCCTGTGGGCAAGGGCTGGATTGATGGGGGCGGGGCGGCAAGCGAGTTTCAATTTTGCATAATATTTAATCAATACGCGCATAATATGGGCTTTCGTGATGTGCGGCGCCTTGCCCAAAGAGGGCGCGCGCCGGTGCCTGATTGCGCTTGGCCAAAGGCGGCGCAATCAGGGGGCAGGAAGGGGCCAATGACAGCACAGATACCAATCCAGCTTCATCAACGCAGCGCAGGCTTTGCCAGCGCCCGCTTCGGCCAGCGTGCGGGCCGGGCGCGGCTTTTGGATTTGCGCCAGCAAGGGTCTGCCAAGGCAATTGTGCTTGATCAGTGTGAGGTCGTGTATCTCAATACCTCTGGCGGGCTGACAGGGGGCGATGTGCTGGAATATCGGCTTGCACTGGGGGCGGGCACGCGGATCACGGCCACCACGCAAACGGCGGAACGTGTCTATCGCAGCACGTCTGGTGCGGCCAATATCGCGGTTACGCTGGATGTGGGCGAAGGCGCGCATCTGGACTGGCTGCCACAGGAAACCATCCTCTTTGACAACGCCAATGCCCGGCGCAAAACCGAAATTACGCTTGCCCCCGGTGCAACTTGCCTGATGTCCGAGGCCGTTGTTCTGGGCCGCGCTGCAATGGGTGAAACAGTGCGCCACGTTGATTTTCACGATTGGCGCCTGATCCGGCGCGGCAAGAACCCTGTCCATCTGGAAGCCCTGCGGCTGGAGAATACGCGCCTTGGCCCCAGCCCTGCCGGGCTGGACGGGGCGCGCGCCATGGCAAGTGTGGTGCTTGTTGCCCCTGATGCGCAAGATGCGCTGGGGGCTGTGCGGGCCTGCCTTGCCTGCCCCGATACCCGCGCCGCAGCCTCTGCGATGGAGGGGCGGCTTGTGATCCGCCTGCTTGCGCCCGATGGCTGGCCCTTGCGGCGCAAACTGGCCGAAATCCTGACCCTTCTGCGCCGCGCGCCATTGCCGCGCGTCTGGCAAATATGAGGAAAACCCATGAACCTGACCCCAAGAGAGAAAGACAAGCTTCTCGTCTCGCTGGCTGCGATGGTCGCACGCGGCAGGCTTGCGCGCGGCGTGAAGCTCAACCACCCCGAAGCCATTGCCCTGATCACCGATTTCGTGGTGGAAGGCGCGCGCGATGGCCGCTCTGTCGCCGATCTGATGCAGGCGGGCGCGCATGTGATCACGGTTGATCAATGCATGGCCGGGGTGCCAGAGATGATCCATTCGGTACAGGTAGAGGCCACCTTTCCAGATGGCACGAAACTTGTGACAGTCCACCACCCGATCCGCGAGAAGGACTAAGCCATGATCCCCGGAGAAATCATTTGCCCGGATACCGAGATTGAGGTGAATGCGGGCCTGCCTGTGACCACGCTTATGGTGTCAAACACAGGTGACAGGCCTGTGCAGGTGGGCAGCCATTACCATTTTGCCGAAGCCAATTTCGGCCTGTCCTTTGATCGCAACGCCGCGCGCGGCCAGCGGCTGGATATTCCGTCTGGCACAGCGGTTCGGTTTGAACCCGGCCAAACGCGCGAAGTGCGGCTTGTGCCCTTTGGCGGCGCGCGGGTTGTCTATGGGTTCAATGCCAAGGTGATGGGGGCGCTCTGATGTCATACCGGATTTCTCGTGCGGCCTATGCCGATATGTTTGGCCCCACAGTGGGTGACAAGCTGCGCCTTGGCGATACCGATCTTATCATAGAGGTCGAGCGTGACCTGATCGCAGAGCGCGGCGGCTATGGCGAAGAGGTGAAATTCGGCGGCGGCAAGGTCATCCGCGATGGCATGGGCCAAAGCCAGCTGACCCGCGCGCAAGGGGCCATGGATACCGTGATCACCAATGCGCTGATTGTGGATCATACCGGCATTTACAAAGCGGATGTGGGGTTGCGCGATGGCCGGATTGCGAAAATCGGCAAGGCGGGCAATCCCGATACGCAAAACGGTGTCGATGTCATTATCGGCCCCGGAACAGAGATTATCGCAGGCGAGGGCAAAATCCTGACGGCGGGCGGGTTTGATGCCCATATCCATTACATCTGTCCCCAACAGATAGATGATGCGCTGCATTCGGGCCTGACAACCATGCTCGGCGGCGGCACTGGCCCCGCACATGGCACGCTGGCCACCACCTGCACGCCGGGGCCGTGGCATATCGGGCGCATGTTGCAATCGGCAGATGCCTTTGCGATGAACCTTGCTTTTGCGGGCAAGGGCAATGCCAGCCTGCCCGGCGCGCTGCATGAACAGGTGCGCGCGGGGGCCTGCGCGCTGAAACTGCATGAAGATTGGGGCACAACCCCTGCGGCGATTGATTGCTGTCTGTCCGTGGCAGAGCAGACCGATATTCAGGTGATGATCCATACCGACACGCTCAATGAATCGGGCTTTGTGGAAAACACGCTGGCCGCGATTGCGGGCCGCACGATCCATGCCTTTCATACCGAAGGGGCAGGGGGCGGCCATGCGCCCGACATCATCAAGGTGGTTAGTTCGCAAAACATCCTGCCAAGTTCCACCAACCCGACAATGCCCTATACTGTGAACACCATCGAAGAGCATCTGGATATGCTGATGGTCTGTCACCATCTGGATCGCAAAGTGCCTGAAGATGTGGCTTTCGCCGAATCCCGCATCCGGCGCGAAACCATCGCGGCAGAGGATATCTTGCATGATATGGGCGCGTTCTCGGTCATGGCCTCTGACAGTCAGGCCATGGGCCGGGTGGGCGAGGTGATTACCCGCACATGGCAAACAGCGCATAAGATGAAAGTGCAGCGTGGCAGGCTGGCCGAGGAAACCGGCGCGAATGACAATTTTCGCGTGCGCCGCTATGTGGCGAAATACACGATAAACCCAGCCATCGTACATGGGCTGTCGCGCCATATCGGCAGCATAGAGGAAGGCAAGCGCGCCGATCTGGTGTTGTGGTCGCCTGCCTTCTTTGGGGCAAAGCCGGAAATGGTGCTCATGGGCGGCTCTATCGTGGTGGCGCAGATGGGCGATCCCAATGCCTCTATCCCAACGCCGCAGCCCATGCATTCGCGCCCGATGTTTGGCGCCTATGGCCGCGCGGTAGAGCGGGCCGCCATTACCTTCGTGTCTCAGGCCGCGCAGGAGGATGATATCCGCGCCACACTTGGGCTGGCCAAGGATACGCTGGCGGTTGAAGGGTGCAGGGGCGTGCAAAAGGCCGATATGCGCCTGAATAATGCCACCCCCCGGATAGAGGTTGATCCCGAAACCTATGAGGTGCGCGCAGATGGCGAAGTGCTGACTTGTGCGCCTGCGCAGGAATTGCCGCTGGCGCAGCGCTATTTCCTGTATTGAGCGAGCGCATGCCGGGAAATTGCAGTCTGAAATGTGACTTTTCTGCACCGCAGCGCAGCCTTGCCCCGGTGCAAGGGTCAGATTGGGGGAAGGTGTGTTATTATCGGGAATGGGAGGGGCCTGTCTGTTTGATGGAGATGCTGATGCCCCTTCGTCCTGCAAATTCCCGGCTTAGCCCGCGCCAATCGCAACAGCTTGACTGGTTTCTTGCCAGTATGGGACTGGGCTGTAACCTTGCCACAGGCCGCCCGGCGCGCGAGGCTGAATTCGCCCGCCTCTCTGCGCTGCCCGATGGGGCCTTGCGCGCCATGGGCCTGACGCGTGGCGGGCTTGCCGCGCATGTTTACCGCGATCTCTTTCCCAAAGGTGCATCATGACCGATCTTCCCCCTCTGCGCCGCTTGCTCAAATCCCGCCCGGAGCGGTGCGATGGCGCGGTGATCCTTGATTATGACGCGCGGTTGATCCGGCGCAAACGCCTGCTGACAGCGCAAGGGCGCGGGTTTATGGTGGATCTGCCCGAAGTGACCAATCTGGATGCCTGGTGGGGGTTCGAGTTGGAAGATGGCACAGTGCTGGAAATCGTGCCCGCCGATGAGGCCTTGGTAGAGGTGACTGGCGATTTGCCGCGCCTTGCGTGGCATATCGGCAATCGCCACACGCCGTGCCAGATTGAAAGCCACCGCCTGCTGATCCGCCATGACCATGGGATAGAGGCGATGCTGGCCCAGCTTGGCGCAAGGCTGCGCCCGCTGACAGGGCCTTTCACGCCCGAAGGGGGGGCATATGGGTTGGGCCGCACGATGGGGCATGATCATGGGGCCAGCCATGAGCATGAGCATGGGCATGGCCACAAGCACAACCACGACCATACGCACCATGACCACAGCCACGGTTCTGCTGTATGAGCCTGCTATCGCCCGCAGCGCTGACAGTGCAGCACTGGCTGTCCCCGGCCTTCCCCACCGGGGCCTTCGCCTATAGCCATGGGCTGGAGCAGGTGATTGCGCGCGGGGATGTGGCCGATCCGGCGGGGCTGGAACTGTGGTTGGCGGATGTGCTGCGCTTTGGCAGCGGGTGGCAGGATGGGGTGCTTCTCTCGCTTGGGCTGCGCGACGGGGCCGATATGGCGGGCTTGGATGCCTTGGCGCAAGCGCTGCAACCCAGCTATGAGCGGTTGCAGGAAACACAGGAACAGGGCGCGGCCTTCGCGCGGATTGTGGGCCAGACGACAGGGCGGGCATTGCCCGCGCGCTGCCTGCCTGTTGCCGTGGCAGAGGCCGCCGCGCCTTTGGGCTTGCCGCGCGAAGATGTGATTGCCGCCTATCTGCAAGCCATGCTGACAAATCTGGTCACAATCGCCATCCGCCACATGCCCTTGGGCCAAGGTGCGGGGCATGGGGTTCTGGCGCGGCTCTTGCCCTCGGTGGCAGAGCTTGCAACACTGGCGGCACATGCGCGGATGGACGATTTTGGCAATTCCTGTCTGGGGGCTGATCTGGCCGCGATGGAACATGAAACCAAGGAAGTGAGGCTGTTTCGCACATGAGCAAGAACGGGCCGTTGCGCGTGGGGATTGGCGGGCCTGTGGGCGCGGGCAAAACAACGCTGACAGAAAAACTGGCGCGCACACTTGCGCCGCGCCTGTCGATGGCGGTGATTACCAATGACATCTACACCCGCGAGGATGCAGAGGCGCTGATGCGCGCGCAGGTCTTGCCAGTTGAGCGTATTCGCGGGGTGGAAACGGGCTGTGTCCCGCATACCGCGATCCGCGAAGATGCCAGCATAAACCTTGCCGCCGTGGCCGATCTGACGGCGAAATTGCCGGGGTTGGAATTGATCCTTATCGAATCTGGCGGTGATAATCTGGCGGCAACCTTCTCGCCTGAACTGGCAGATATCACGATCTATGTGATAGACACCGCCGCCGGGCAGGATATCCCGCGCAAACGTGGGCCGGGGCTGACGAAATCTGATCTGCTGGTGGTGAACAAAACCGATCTTGCGCCCTATGTGGGCGTTGATCTGGCGCTGTTGGAAGCGGATACCAAGGCCGCGCGGGGCGCGCGCCCCTATGTGCTGGCCCGGCTGCGCGAGGGGGCTGGCGTGGCGGAGATTGTGGAATTTCTGGTGCGCGAGGGCGGTTTGCAACTGGCAGAGCCTGTGGCCTGACGCGCGGTTTGCAGGTTACGCAACGGCCAGCAATTGCCCGCCCTCATGGCCGACAATCCGCGCGCTGACAATCGCGCCTACGGGCTGGGGCGCGGTGAAACGGGTTTCGGTAAATTGCGCGGTGCGGCCCATATCCGGGGCCTCTATCAAGACCTGATGCTCTATCCCCTGCTGTGCGGCCAGATGCGCGGCCAAGGCCAGATCGCCCGCCGCGCGCAACCGCGCTGCGCGTTCGCGGATCACAGGGCCGGGCAGTTGTGGCATGCGCGCGGCGGGTGTGCCCTTGCGCGGGCTGAAGGGAAAGACATGCAGAAATGTCAGCCCGCACTCTTCCACCAGCCGCAGAGAGTTTTCAAACATCGCGTCACTCTCTGTGGGAAAGCCCGCGATAATATCTGCCCCGAATACCATATCAGGCCGCAAGCGCCGCGCTTCGTGGCAAAACGCTATGGCATCGGCGCGCAGATGGCGGCGCTTCATGCGCTTGAGGATCATGTCATCGCCGGCCTGCAAGGACAGGTGCAAATGCGGCATAAGGCGCGGCTCTGTGGCGATGGCCTCCATCAGCGCGTCATCGGCCTCTATGGAATCGATGGAGGAAATGCGCAGCCGCGCCACATCTGTCAGCCGCAAAATGCGGCGCCCCAGATCACCCAGGCGCGGCGTGGCGGGTAGATCGGCGCCCCAGCTTGTCAGATCCACCCCTGTCAGCACCACCTCGTGATAGCCTTGCGCCACAAGCCGGTTGATCTGATCCACCACCACGCCCGCAGGCACAGAGCGCGAATTGCCCCGGCCAAATGGGATGATGCAAAAGGTGCAGCGATGATCGCAGCCATTTTGCACTTGCACATAGGCGCGCGCGCGGGTTCCGAAACCATCTATCAGATGGCCCGCCGTTTCGCGCACGGACATGATATCATCCACCTGCACGCGCTCTGTTGTGCCAATCAGATCGGGCGCAAGGGCGGCCCATGTCGCGGGCTGCATCTTTTCGGCATTGCCGATAACGCGGGTAACTTCGGGCATGGCGGCAAAAGTTTCCGGCTCTGTCTGGGCCGCGCAACCTGTAACGATAATGGGCGCATCCGGGTTTTCACGGCGCAGGCGGCGGATTTCCTGCCGTGCCTTGCGCACGGCCTCGGCAGTTACAGCGCAGGTATTGACGACCAGCGAATCTTTCAGGCCCGCCGCTTGGGCCATGTCTTTCATGGCCTCGGTCTCATAGGCGTTCAGGCGGCATCCCAGCGTGGTAAAGCGCGGCGTGCTCATAGCGCGCCTGCCAGAAATTCGGGCGCGAATGTGCCGGAAAACACATGCGCCACAGGCCCGCTTAGCCAGACGCCATCATCGCGCCAATCCACTTCCAGCGCGCCGCCATCGGCCTGCACATGCACCCGCCGCCCTGTCAGCCCGCGCAGATGGGCGGCGACCGCCGTGGCGCAAGCGCCCGAGCCCCAGGCTAGCGTGATCCCGGTTCCGCGCTCCCCTACCCGCAGGGGCAGGCGGTCTGGGCCGGTGAGGGCGGCAAATTCCACATTCGTTGCTTCTGGAAACAGCGGGTCATGCTCAAGGGCAGGGCCAAGCTTGGCCAGTTCCACGGCGTCCGCATCGGGGACGAAATGCACGCAATGGGGATTGCCCATGCCCACTGCCACCGGATCACCCGCCAGTGGCAGATGCAGCAAATCCACCGCGCGGGCCAGCGGCACCTCCTGCCATTGCAGCAGCGGCGCGCCCATATTCACCCATATCTGTCCATCGCGCCGCACCGCCTGCAACAGGCCGCGTGCGGTTCGGATTACAACGCTGTCGCGCCCTGTCTCGGCCAGCACCCGCGCGGCCACACACCGCGTGGCATTGCCGCATGCGCCTGCGCGCGAGCCATCGGCATTCCAGAAATCCAGCTCCAGATCGGCATCTTTCGCTGGGCGCATCTCGCCCAACTGATCATAGCCCACACCGCGATGACGATCCCCAATCGCGCGCGCCAGTGCAGGTGTCATCAGCGCGCTCTCGCGCCTGCGCGAGTCGATCAGGACGAAATCATTGCCAGCGCCATGCATCTTGACGAAAGCGAGGGGGGTATCTGTTTGTGCCATGGGCGCGATATAAAGCCCGCGCGCAAGTCTGACCAGCACTCAATCCGGCGCAATTGTCGAATTCTTTCGATTGTGCCCGATTAGGCCTTGACCATGGGGCGGGGCTTTTCTAAGTAGCGGCCACAGTGGGCCCGTAGCTCAGTTGGTAGAGCAACTGACTTTTAATCAGTGGGTCACAGGTTCGAATCCTGTCGGGCTCACCACTTGTAGAAAAAGTTAACGCGTTACAAGCGCTGGCAAGCTTGCTTCCAGCTCTGTGCGGCGGGGTTCGTATTGGGCGGGCAGTTTCAGGGCCTCGCCCAGATGTGCCATCGGTTCGTCCACGGCAAAGCCGGGGCCGTCAGTGGCAATCTCGAACAGCACGCCGCCCGGTTCGCGGAAGTATATCGCCTTGAAATACTGGCGGTCTTTTACCTCTGTCACCTGTTCGCCGCATGCAAGCAGGGCCTCGCGCAGGGCCTGTTGATGCGCCACGTCGCGTGCCCGGAAGGCGATATGATGGATCGTGCCGGGGCCGGGACGGGCCTGTACCGGCCTATCAGATCGCCAGATATCCAGAGTGCGCCCCGGTGCATCGCCGGGCAGTTGAAAGCGGCTGCGCGTGCCATCTGCGCCACGTTCCTCGCCTGCAAAGCTGTAGCCGAATACTTCTGTCAGAATGCGGGCGGTTGGCACTGGATCGGCCAGCCAGAGGGTTGCGGAATGAAACTCTCCCCATACGCTTTGCGCCTGCGTGGCGATGATCTCGAACGCTTGGCCATGGGGGTCTTGCAGGGCCAGCCCCTCTGCGCCAAAGCGGGCAAAGCGCGTGCCGCCCAAGCGGGCTTGCCACCTCTCCAGCGCCTCTGGGGCGACGGCATAGGCGAAAGCCTGCGCCGCCCCTGTACCCGCTTGCCCGCGCGCCGTGGTTTCGCGGTTAAAGAAGGTCAGCACCGAGCCGGGCCGGGCATCCTGCGCGCCATAATAGAGGTGATACATTTGCGGCGCATCGAAATTCACGGTTTTCTTGATCAGGCGCGTATCAAGGCGCGTTGTATATAAATCCAGATTTTCTTGTGCAGGGCCAGAAATGGCGGTGATATGGTGCAGCCCGTCAATGGGTGCCGCAATGGGGGCAGGTGTCATGATGGTCTCCCTCTTTTTCCTGTCAGTATATAGTATTTGCAAGGCGAAAGGGCATGTTTGGGCTGCAAACAGGGGCTGTGCTATGCCGCACAGGGCTTCGGATGCCGGCCTTGGGGCTGCCGCTTTGCCAGCAAGTCAAGAACATGCCCGCTGCCCTGAATTCCTTCGGTGCATAAGAGCTATTGCAAGGATTGGTGCGGGGGGAGCGGCTTTTGCAAAAGAAACCCATGCACGGCTTGGAGGGGGCTTTCGCCCTTTCCCCGGCTAACCCCCGCTACCCTGCCCAGTGAACAGGGGCCGCAGGCCCCAAAGGCGGGCGCTGTGCTGCCACCTGTGCTTAGCTTGGGTGGCGTGCGGATCGCCGCAGCGCGGCCCGGCAATGCGCGGATTTCCCGACTGTCTGCAAACCTTGCTTTGCTGCCCTGCGTGATACAAAACATTCAGCCCATGCCAAGCGCTTGCCCGGTGGGTGATGCTATGCATCATAGCGCGTAGCCCCCCGGCGGCTTTCATCGACAGGGGTTGTCAGCACGCTGGCATGATGGGCGCGCTGTTCGCAGCCTGCGCGCGGGCAGATGCGGCAATTGATCCCGATGGGGGTGAAGCGCCCTCCTTGCAGCGCCATGCCTTCGGCATAGCCGATTTCGGGCGCATGGCCGATGGTGCAGC
Source organism: Roseinatronobacter sp. (assembly GCA_022565265.1). Lineage (GTDB taxonomy): Bacteria > Pseudomonadota > Alphaproteobacteria > Rhodobacterales > Rhodobacteraceae > Roseinatronobacter. The sequence continues at coordinate 17,246 of JAIUNA010000029.1, forward strand.
CCATGGCCACTGTCAGACGATGATCTTGTCCGTGACGCTCGAATGTGGGGCGGTCAACGGTGCGAGCAAATACGAAATACTGCGATGCATCCGGCATTTCGACAAGTTGTGGCACAATCCGGCCGGGCAGGCGAAATGTCATATGCACATCCAGTTTGGGACAGGCACCGCCATATTCGGCCAGATGGAAATCTGTAGAATTGAACCGCTTGGTTACATTTCCCGCCTTATCCAGCCGCAGAAAGAAAAAGGGCACGCCCTGCGCGCCTTCGCGCTGCATGGTGGTGGCGCGGTGGCACGCCTGTTCAAAACTGACCCCAAACCGCGTGGCCAGATAATCGAAATCATATTTCGAGGCCCGCGCCTCTGCCAGAAAGGGGCTATAGGGCATCAGCACGGCGGCGGCGAAATAATTGGCAAGTTCCACCAGACAACGGGCGCGGCCCTGTTTGGTTTCAATTCCCGACAGATCAAGCAGCGTATCCAGCCTGTCGCGGCATTCGATCAACCCAAGAACATGAGCAAGCTGAAACACGCGGTTGGGGTGATCCAGCGCTTCAGACAGCCAGACTTCGCGGCTCTGCTGATCATATTGGCGCAGGCTGCGCGGCATCTCACTCACCCGTACCACACGCACGGCAATCCCGTGACTGCTGACAAGCCGCGCTTTCAATGCTGCATAAAGATCATCGGTCAGGGGTGGGCCAGAGGGCCAAAACGCTTCTGCCGCCTGTTCCAATGTGGGAAAATGGTTGCGCTGGCGACGGAAGAAATGATGCACCGCGCCTTCGGGCGAGGCCGCGAAAACCGGCCCCATCTCATCAGGGCGCGCGGCAAGGGCCAAAAGCTGGTCTGACGCGCTGAGATAGGCGCGATGCAGCCGCAAGAATGCATCAATCAATCGCGGTGCATGGGTTTGCGCGCCGCGCAATTCCTGTAAATCGGGGCGGGTATCATCAAATAACGGGTCTTGCAGCGCCCCGCGCAGATCGGCCAGCTGCGCGCCTGTTCCATCTTCTGCGATATCATGCCAATCCACGCCGTAATGTTCAAACAGCCGCAATAACAGCGCCACAGAAACCGAACGCTGGTTGTTTTCCAGCAGATTGACATAGGCCGCACTCACCCCAAGGCGCTTGGACATCTGGCTCTGGGTCTCTCCCGCCTCTTGCCGTAGGCGGCGCAGATGGGGGCCGATAAAGGTTTTGCGCATTGGGGGGCCTGACGCGTAACAGATGTTACATGCAGGCTATGACAGATTTGAGGGTTTGTAAATTCAGCGGGTAAGGGCAAAAGGGGGGCAGCACGTAACGCCTGTGGCCCGCCAAATTTGGGATTTCTGCGGTTAGACTACCGGCAAGCGATGGCTTACAGAAAGAGAAGGGCCGCTGTTGCGGCCCTTGTTCTTGTTACC
>JAIUNA010000030.1 GCA_022565265.1 Roseinatronobacter sp.
AAATTGACAACAGTTTTGAAGTCTCCGCGACAGTGGATTTGCGGATTCTTGAAACAACAGACCTGCATGTGCATCTGCATCCCTATGATTATTATGCAGATTGCCCAAATCCTGATCTTGGCCTGTCGCGTTTGGCAGAACTGATTGATCAGGCGCGCCAGCAGGCGCGCAACTGTCTTTTGTTCGACAATGGGGATTTTCTGCAAGGCACGCCGGTGGGTGATTTCTTTGCCTATGACAAGGCGGCGCGCAAGGGTGAGTTACATCCTGTCATGGCGGCGATGAATGCCTTGCAATATGATGCGATGACATTGGGCAATCATGAATTCAGCTATGGGTTGGATTTCCTGATGCGCTCTCTGGAGCAGGCGGAATTTCCGGTTGTTTCGGCCAATATCCTGCACAAGATCGGCGGGCAGCCGCGGAAGGATCATCACCTTGTGAAGCCCTACCGTTTGCTGCGCCGACAAATTACCGACAGGGCAGGGCGCGCGCATTCCATCTGTATCGGGGTGATTGGCTGTGCGCCTGCGCAAATTACACTTTGGGAGCGACAGCATCTGAATGGGCGTATCCAGACCCGCGATATGGTGGACTCTGTTGCCGCCTGGGTTCCGGAAATGCGCGAGGCCGGGGCCGATTTGGTGGTCTTGCTGGCCCATACCGGGATTGGCCCGATCCGCCATACCGAAAATATGGAAAATGCGGTCATTCCGCTTTGCGGGATTGAGGGGGTGGATGTCGTCCTTAGCGGCCATACCCATCAGGTTTTCCCGTCACCGCTTTTTGCCGATATTCCCGGCATAGATGTTGCGCGCGGCACAATTTGCGGCACGCCTACAGTGATGAGCGGGTTTTATGGCTCGCATCTGGGGGTGATCGATTTGCAGATGGTACGCACTGGCCCGCAATGGGAGGTGCTGGATGTGCGCGTTGCAACGCATGCGCTGCGCGATGCCGCGACCCAATTTGCCCCGATCACTGCGCAGCCGCGCAAAGTGCCCCTGCTTAGCCCCAAAGTGCGCAAGATCATCGAGCGCGCGCATTCTTCAGTGTTGGAAAATATTCGCCAGCCCATTGGTAAAACCGAGACACCGATCAACAGTTTTTTTGTCTATCTGGGCCAAAGTGCTGCCACCGCCCTTGTGGCCGCCGCGCAGCGCGATTTCGTGGCGCGGCTTATCGCAGATACGGGCTTGCGGGATTTGACGTTGCTCTCGGCTGTCTCTCCATCCAAGGCGGGGGGGCTGGGGGGGGCAAATAACTTCACCCATATAAAGCCCGGTGTCCTGACATTGCGCTCGCTGGCCGATCTTTATGTGTTTCCAAACCGGGTTGCCGCGTCCAAGTTAAACGGGGCGCAACTGGCGCTCTGGTTGGAGCGTTCGGTCTCTGCCTATGCGCAGCTTGTTTCTGACAAACCCGACCAACTGCTGATGAACCCCGATTTTCCGGGCTATAATTTTGAGATCATCTATGGGCTGTCCTATGAGGTGGAGCTGAGTGTGCCCGCACGTTTCGGGGCCGATGGCTTGGAATGTGATCCCGCAGCAGGACGGATTCGCAATCTGATGTGGAATGGCCAGCCGTTGGACATGGCAGCGGAATTCATTGTTTGCACAAACAGCTTTCGTGCGCAGGGGGCCGGGGGGTTTGCTGGCACTGGGCCGGAAAGTGTGGTGCTGGAGCATCCCGCCACAACGCGCGATATCCTGCGCGATCATGTTACCGCCCATGCGCCAGTGGCCGTTGATCCGCAAGCGCCCTTTCGTTTGCGCTCAGGTCTGCGCGCGCAGGCCGTGTTGCAGACCAGTATTGCCGCCCATGCGCATCTGGACATGATTTCTCATTTCACCCCGGAAGTTCTGGGCGCGGATGAGCGCGGTTTCTTGCGCTTGGGTGTGACAATCTAGGGCGCGTCGCTTGCGTCAGGACGCGCATAGCGGGGTTGGGGCATGTGACGCGCCATCTCGCTGGGCGCGACTATGCCCTCAGCCGGAATACCCCAAGCTTGTCCAGATAGCTGTCTGTCATATCGCGCAATTCCATCGTGACAGGACGCGCGCGCGGGTAAAGCGGGGCTGTGCGGTCATCCAGCACTGCGGCCCAACCCGTGGTGCTGTCAAAAAACCGTGCCACCCCCGCTGCGCCGAATTCAGTCATGAACCCTTCAACGACAACATCCAGATAACTTAGCGTGACAGGAGCATCTTGGCCGGGCAGGGCGGAGTCCTCTTGCGCAACGGCATATATCTGGGCCGTAACGGCGCGGCTGGTCGTGATCTGGTCTGCGGGCAGGGGCAGGCGCTGATAGCCTGCCTCGCGCAGATCCAGCGCGCCCCAATCGCCCCCCGGCACGCGTGCCACCAGCCCGTCAATCTGGGCACTGGCATCGGGCACAACGCTTAGAAATGTCTGGCCATAGGCAAAAGATTTCCGCCATTCCCGCCGCCAGCCGCGAATCGTGGCTGGGCTTGTATCGGCATAGGCATGGGTCTGGCGGTTCACAAGCGACCCATAGCCAAAGAAAAAACCATCTGTCATGTCTTTTTCAGACCTTTTCTCATGCGTTTGCTGCAGTTGCGGAAAAACACTTGCCACGCCTGCCCAATTTCCGCTAGCAGGGAAATCGTTGGAGACGGGAGACACTGGCGCGTGCGTCAGGGCCGAAGGAGCAACCGCCCCGGTAAACTCTCAGGCAAAAGGACCGATCCAACAGACAGACTCTGGAGAGAGGCGCGGGAACAGCCGCGTCCGCCGAAGGGATAGCGATCTCAGGCGCAACGGACAGAGGGGGCATGATCTGCAAGGGGGGCTTTCCTTTGCGCCATGAACCGGGCCTTACGGCCAAAAAACAGGGGCGACATGACACAGAACCCGACCGAGCTGAAGCGCACGCCGCTTCATGCACTCCATCTTTTGCTTGGCGCGAAGATGGTGCCCTTTGCGGGCTATGACATGCCAGTGCAATACCCGATGGGGGTTTTGCGCGAACATTTGCACACACGCGCCCATGCCGGGCTGTTTGACGTCAGCCATATGGGGCAGGTGGTGCTGCGCCCGCGCGCTGATATGGCCGCGCTGGAGGCCGGGTTGGAGGCGTTGATGCCCGTGGCCGTTTCCGGCCTTGGGATAGGGCGCCAGCGCTATGGGCTATTTACCAATGACACCGGTGGGGTGCTGGATGATCTGATGTTCGCCAATCGCGGCGATCATATCCTGATGGTGGTTAATGCCGCCTGCAAAGAGGCCGATATCGCCCATTTGCAAACTCATCTGGCAGATGTGGCAGAGGTGCTGCCGGTAACAGACCGTGCCCTTCTGGCGCTGCAAGGGCCACAGGCCGAAGCGGCCTTGGCCCGCCTTGCCCCCGAAACGCGCGCGATGCGGTTCATGGATGTGATCACCACGATGACGGAATTCGGCGCGCTTTGGGTGTCGCGCTCTGGCTATACGGGTGAGGATGGATTCGAGATTTCCGTTCCTGAAATGCATGCCGAGGGTTTTGCCCGCGCGCTGCTAGAGATTGAAAGCGTGGCCCCAATCGGGCTTGGGGCGCGTGACAGCCTGCGTCTGGAAGCGGGCTTGTGCCTTTATGGCCATGATATGGCACCAGAGATTACCCCGGTTCAGGCGGGGCTGGCTTGGGCGATCCAGAAATCCCGCCGCAGCGGCGGTGCGCGCGAGGGGGGCTTTCCGGGGGCTGCGCAAATTCTGGCTGAACTGGCCGAGGGGCCAGCCTGTATCCGTGTGGGCCTGCGCCCTGATGGCCGCGCGCCCATGCGCGAGGGCACGCCACTATGGGATGCGCCGGAACAGGGCACAGTGCGTGGCGCGGTCACATCTGGCGGGTTTGGCCCCTCGGTAAAGGCCCCGATAGCCATGGGGTATGTCCCGCCCGCCTGTGCCACACCCGGCACGCAGGTTTGGGGAGAGTTGCGCGGCAAGCGTCTGCCCGTTACCGTTTGCGAACTGCCGTTTCGTCCATCCACCTACAAGCGCTGAGGAGCGTTTCGAATGAGATACACTGAAGAACATGAATGGCTGCGCATCGAGGGCGATGTCGTGGTTGTGGGAATTACCGAACATGCGGCCGAGCAATTGGGCGATGTGGTATTCGTGGAATTGCCAGAGATCGAGGCACAGGTTGCCAAGGGTGATGAAGTCTGCGTGATTGAATCAGTCAAGGCGGCCTCGGATATTCTTGCCCCGGTCGATGGCGAGATTGTCGAGGTGAATGAGGCGCTTGTGGATAATCCCAGCCTTGTGAATGAAGATCCGCAAGGCGATGCGTGGTTCTTCAAGATGAAGCTGGATGATCTCAGCGTGCTTGATGAATTCATGACCGAGGATGAATACAAGGATTTCCTTGGTTAAACCGCTTTCCCCGGCCAGCGCAGCGGCACGCCCGCCGCGCTGGCCGAAAACCCGTATCTTGCGAGGCAGCGCCTGATGACCTTTACCCCGACCGATTATAACCCTTATGACTTTGCCAATCGCCGCCATATCGGGCCAACGCCCGAAGAAATGGGCGCGATGCTGGATGTGCTGGGATGCGAGAGCCTTGAGCAGCTTATTGAGCAGACCATCCCTGACGATCTGCGCCAGCGCGATGCGCTGACATGGGCACCACTTTCCGAGGGGGAATTGCTGGGCCATCTGCGCGCCGTTGGGGCAAAAAACAAGATCATGACGTCGCTTTTCGGTCAGGGCTATTACGGCACAGTCACGCCGCCCGCGATCTTGCGCAATATTTTTGAAAACCCGGCATGGTACACCGCCTATACGCCCTATCAGCCCGAAATTGCCCAAGGGCGTCTGGAAGCATTGCTGAATTTCCAGACTATGGTGGCTGATCTGACAGGGCTGCCCGTGGCCAATGCCTCGCTGCTGGATGAAGCGACGGCTTGCGCCGAGGCGATGGTCATGGCGCAGCGTGTGGCGAAATCGAAGGCGCGCACGTTCTTTATTGATGAAAATTGCCATCCCCAGAATATCGCCGTTATGAAAACCCGCGCGGCCCCTTTGGGAATAGAGGTTATCGTCGGTGCAGCCGAGGCGCTGGAGCCTGCCAAAGTCTTTGGTGCGATTTTCCAATATCCCGGAACATATGGCAATCTGCGCGATGTCACGCCCCAGATTGCGGCGCTGCATGGCGCAAATGCTGTGGCTATCATGGCCACTGATTTGCTTGCGCTGACCCTGATCAAGGAACCCGGCGCAATGGGGGCCGATATCGCCGTGGGCAGTGCGCAGCGTTTTGGCGTGCCAATGGGCTATGGTGGCCCGCATGCTGCGTTCATGTCCTGCCGCGATGCGTTCAAGCGCGCGATGCCGGGGCGGATTGTGGGGGTAAGCATTGATGCGCGCGGCAACAAGGCCTACCGGCTGTCGCTGCAAACTCGCGAGCAACATATCCGGCGCGAGAAAGCCACCTCGAATGTCTGCACCGCGCAAGCGCTTTTGGCGGTCATGGCGTCTATGTATGGGGTGTTTCATGGCCCCAAAGGGCTGCGCGCCATTGCCGAGCGCGTGCATTTCCTGACCCAGCGCCTTTATACTGCGCTGCGCGATGCAGGCGCGCAGGTGGTGGCGAAAGAGTTTTTTGACACGATCACCGTAGATGTCGGGGTGGGGCAGGCGGGCATTCTGGCCGCAGCCCGCGCAGAAGGCCTGAATTTCCGCAAGATCGGCAGCACTCATGTAGGCATTTCGCTGGATGAAACCACCGATGAGCGCGTCTTGACACGTGTCTTGCGCGCTTTCGGGATAGAGGGCCTGCCCCCGCACCGTGCGGAACTGGGCTTTTCCAATGCGGTTTTGCGGCAATCGGAATATATGACCCATCCGATTTTCCATATGAACCGCGCCGAAACTGAAATGATGCGTTATATGCGCCGCCTGTCGGATCGGGATCTGGCGCTGGATCGCGCCATGATTCCGCTTGGCTCTTGCACGATGAAGCTGAATGCGGCGGCAGAGATGATGCCGCTCAGCTGGCCGGAGTTTTCCTCTCTGCACCCGTTCTGCCCGCCCGATCAGGCCCAAGGCTATGCCGAAGCGATTTCCGATCTGAGCGTCAAGCTTTGTGAGATTACAGGCTATGATGCGATGTCGATGCAGCCCAATTCGGGCGCGCAGGGCGAATATGCGGGCTTGCTGACAATCCAAGCCTATCACCGCGCGCGGGGCGAAGGCCACCGCGATATCTGCCTGATCCCGGTTTCGGCCCATGGCACCAATCCTGCCTCTGCCCAGATGTGCGGTATGCAGGTGGTGGTTGTGAAATCTTCGGCAAATGGCGATGTCGATCTGGAAGATTTCCGCGAGAAAGCCGCGCAAGCGGGCAACCGCCTTGCGGCCTGCATGATCCCCTACCCCTCAACCCATGGCGTCTTTGAGGAAACCGTGCGCGAGGTTTGCCAGATCACCCATGATCACGGCGGGCAGGTGTATATTGACGGGGCCAATCTGAATGCCATGGTCGGGCTGGTCAAACCCGGAGAGATTGGCGGCGATGTAAGCCATCTGAACTTGCACAAGACATTTGCCATTCCCCATGGCGGCGGCGGCCCCGGCATGGGGCCAATCGGGGTAAAGGCGCATCTTGCGCCCTTCCTGCCCGGCCATCCCGAAACAGGCGGCACAGAGGGGCCGGTTTCTGCCGCGCCGTATGGCTCGGCGTCTATCTTGCTTATCTCTTGGGCCTATTGCCTGATGATGGGCGGGCCGGGGCTGACACAGGCCACGCGCGTGGCCATTCTGAACGCCAATTACATAGCCGCGCGTTTGCGCGGGGCCTATGATATCCTGTTCATGGGCAATAAAGGCCGCGTTGCGCATGAATGCATCATAGATACCCGCCCCTTTGCAGAGGCTGGTGTAACGGTGGATGATATCGCCAAGCGCTTGATCGACAATGGCTTTCATGCCCCGACAATGAGTTGGCCCGTGGCAGGCACATTGATGGTGGAACCCACGGAATCTGAGACCAAAGCAGAAATAGACCGCTTTATCACGGCACTTCTGGCCATCCGTGCCGAAATTCGCGCGGTCGAGCAGGGCGAAATCACCGCAGAGGCCAGCCCTCTGCGCCACGCACCGCATACTGTCGAAGATCTGGTTGCAGACTGGGATCGCGCCTATTCGCGTGAAGCAGGCTGTTTCCCGCCTGCAAGCTTCCGGGGGGATAAATACTGGCCGCCCGTGGGCCGGGTGGACAATGTCTATGGCGACCGCAATCTTGTCTGCACTTGCCCGCCGCTTGAAAGCTATGCCGAAGCGGCAGAATAAGCCAAAAGGCCCCGGAGATAATCCGGGGCCTTATTATATTTCAATATCTTGGCGATGGAAGTTCATCCATTTCCGCCCGCAAAGCGCCCTGCATCCTCTGCGGCGCGACGCAATGCGCGGGATTTGTTGACGGTTTCCAGATATTCTGCCTCTGGATCGCTGTCATAGACAACGCCGCCCCCGGCCTGAATGTAAAGTGTTTCATCTTTCAGCACGGCAGTGCGCAGGCAGATGCACATATCCATTTCGCCATTGGCTGCGAAATAGCCCGCGCCGCCGCCATAGACACCGCGTTTTTCTGGCTCCAACTCGTCGATAATCTCCATCGCCCGCACTTTGGGCGCGCCCGAAACAGTGCCAGCAGGCAACCCGGCCAAAAGGGCCGAAAGCGCATCCTGCCCCTCGGCCAATTCCCCCACCACATTTGAGACAATGTGCATCACATGGCTATAACGCTCTATGATGAATTCCTCTGTGGGCCGCACAGTGCCGATTTTCGCAACCCGCCCCACATCATTGCGCCCCAAATCCAGACGCATCAGATGTTCGGCCAATTCCTTCTGGTCTGCCAGCAAATCGGCTTCCAGCGCGCGGTCTTCCTCTGGGGTTGCGCCGCGGGGGCGCGTGCCTGCGATGGGGCGGATTGTCACCTCTCCCGCGCGCAGCCGCACCAGAATTTCCGGGCTGGCCCCGATAAGCTGGAATGGCCCGCCGCTTGCGGTAAAATCGAAATAGAACATGAACGGCGAAGGATTTGTGCGCCGCAGCGAGCGGTAAAGCGCGAAGGGTGGCAGCGCAAAGCGCTGCGCCCAGCGTTGTGAGGGCACAACCTGAAAGATATCGCCCGCGCGAATGTAATCCTTGGCGCGTTCCACGGCCTCCAGATAGGCGGGTTTGTCAAAATTGGATTGCGGCGCGCCAATGGGGGCTGTGTCGCTTTGCAACTCGCGCGGGGCTTGAGGCACGCCGCGTTCCAGATCGCGCACGGCATCCATCACCCGCTCTGCGGCCTGCGCATAGGCCGCGCGTGCAGACAGGCCAGAGCCAACCCATGCCGGAGAGACGACCATCACCTCGCCTTTTACCCCGTCCAGCACGGCCACGACCGAGGGGCGCAGCATCACGGCATCTGGCACGCCGATGGGATCGGGGTTGATATTTGGCAGATGTTCCACAAGGCGGATCATGTCATAGCCCAGATAGCCATAAAGCCCGGCCGAAGCTGCGGGCAGGCCCTCTGGCATCTCGATCCGGCTTTCGGCCAGAACTGCGCGCAATGTGTCCAGCGGGTTGCCCTCTAGCGGCTGCCATGCCTCCGGGTCAAAGCGCGCATCGCGGTTGATCCGGCTGGTTGTGCCCCGGCATTCCCAGATCAAATCAGGTTTCATCCCGATGATCGAATACCGCCCCCGCACCTCACCTCCTGTAACAGATTCAAGGATGAAGCTGTCACGGCTGGCCCCTGCAAGTTTCAGATACAGCGATACGGGCGTATCCAGATCGGCGGCCAGACGGGCATAGACAAGCTGGTTTTCGCCGCGCGCCCAGCCTGCCTCGAAACTTGCGAAATCAGGGGTCAATTGTGCCATTGCTGCCTCAGAAATTGGCCTGAACGGCATCAATCATCGCCTGATTGATCTGGATGGGGGTCGATTGGCGCAGACTGGCTGCGAAATAGCCAAACAGGTCTTGGGCGATGCTTTGCTCGATCTGGGTTTCCAATGCGCGGCGCACATTGGCCACATCGTCCAGCATCAGATCGGGGCTTGCGACTGCATGCAGTTCCAGCAGGTGAATCCGGCTTCCAGATTCAAAGCTGCGGGTTTCGCCGGGTTCCATCTCGAAGGCCAGCGCGACCAGATCGCGCGGCAGATCTGGCAGGAAATCCGTGCGCCGCAGCCCGTCAAAGCGGATCGGCAGGGCAGAGCCTGTTGTTTCCGCGCTTTCCAAATCGGTCGCGACAAGGCGCAACCCTTCCAGAATCTGCGCGTTTTGCCAATCGGTTGTCACCTGTGTGCGAATTTCGTCCAATGGGCGCGGCGCGGCGGGCAGGGCTTCGATAAATTCCAGCGCGAATAATCCGCCATCTTCCAGAAAGCCGATTTCGGCAAAATCACCGTCATTCAGCGCCTGTGCTGCCGCGCGCACGCTTTCATAGGCGGCAATGCCTTCGGTCTTGCCGGGGCGCCATTCTATCTCTCCGGCGCGCATCTCGGTTTCTTCTGCCAGTTGCGCCACTGTCGCGCCGCCTGCAAGCAGGTCTTCGTAGAGATCATATTCATCCGACAGCACACGCCGGGCCAGATCGGCAAGCTGCTCTGCGCGCAGTTCTTCGCGGGCCTCTTCGAAACTCACCTCTTGCGCGGCCAGAATGGCATTCATGCGGAAAAGCGCAGGCCCAAGCGATGTTTCAACAGGCCCCGCAATGCCGGGTTCTGTCAGTGCAAAGACAGCCTCTGCGGCCATGCCCAGATCGGCGCGGCTGACATCGCCCATATCTGCATCATCCAGATCAAGCCCGCGTTCGGCAACCAGCGCGTCAAATGTCGCTTCACCCGTCGTTATGCGGGCCAAGGCTGCTTGCGCGCTGTCCATATCCGAGAAGACCAGACGCTCTACCAACCGCCGTTCGGGCTGCGAGAATTGGGCGCGGCGCGCCTCATAGGCAGCGCGCAAAATATCCTCATCCACATCCAGCGTATCCACCACCATATCCGGGGTGATGACGGCATAGGAAATGCGCTTGCCCTCTGGCTGCATATAGCTTTCCAGATTGGTCTCATAAAAGGCCTGCAAGGTTGCGGCATCGGGCCTGCCTACGGGTTGTGGCAGATCAGCGGCTGTCAGTGTCGTGACAGAGATATCGCGCGTTTGCGCCTGAAATTCCAGAAGCGGGGCGACGATCGCTGCGGGCGCAGAGGCCCCCCCGATCACAGACAGTTGCAAGATGGTGCGCGCCACATCTTCACGGATGGAGGTTTCAAACTCGCCCTCATTCATCCCGGCATTTTGCAGCGCAAAGCGATAGGCTTCGCGGTCGATCCGGCCATCCAGCCCCTGAAAGGCCGGAATTTGCAAGATTTCGCGCTGCACTGTCGCATCTCCGGCAGATACGCCCAGTCGCGCGGCCTCGTTATCCAGCACGGCAGAGGTGACAAGCTGCTCCAGCACGATCTGATCCATGCCGAACAGGCGCGCCTGTTCCATGGTGATCGCCTGCCCGAACTGGCCTTGCAAGGCCCGCAATTCATTTTGCATCGCGCGGGCATATTGGTTCGCGGTGATTGCACGATCACCCACAGTGCCCACATTTTGCACCCGCCCGCCAAAGCCCTCGACCCCGAAGCCCAGCAAACTAAGCGCAAGCAAGGCCATCAGGAAGCCCGCCGCGATGTTCTTTGCGCTCATCTTCTTTTTCGGCTGGTTCTTGGCCATGCGGTCTCTCTATATCTGCGTAAAGGGCTGCGTCTGTCTTGGTGCTGTGTAAGCAAAGGCGCTTGCAGGGGCAAGCGTTCAGAGATCAAGATTTGCAAGCCGTTTGGCAAGTTCTGCGATTCCGGCACTGTCTGCATTGGCAAAGGCTATGCGCAGATGGCGCGCGCCTTGCGTATCGCCTTGTGGGCCGAACATTGATCCGGGCAGAACCAAAACCCCTGCCTTGCGCACCAAGTGGCGTGCAAGGGTTTCTGAATCTTGCGCGAACGGGTGCGCAGCATAGCCAAAATACGCGCCGCTGCTGCGCAAGTCCCACCCGTTCAGCGCATCAAAGGCCGTGGCAAGGGCGGCGCGCCTGTGCAGGATTTCCGCGCGCTCTCCTGCCAGCCAGTCGCGCAGGTTCTCCAGCCCCCACAGGGCGGCGCGCTGGCCAAGCCCCGTGGGGCAGATGGTGACGCAATCCAGAAATTTCTCGATCTCGCGCAGCCGGGCAGGGCTGGTGGCAACCGCGCCAACCCGGTGTCCTGTCAGGCGGTAGGCTTTGGAAAAGCTGTAGAGATGGATCACCACATCTTCCCAATCGGGATCGGTGAACAGATCATGCGGGGCATCGGGGCTTGCATGGAAATCGCGGTAGGTTTCATCAAGGATCAGGGCCAAGCCGTGCGCGCGCGCCATGTCGCGGAAGGCCGTGATCAGCTCCGGCGGGTATTCGACCCCTGTGGGGTTGTTGGGCGTGACCAGAACAATCGCGCGGGTGCGCGATGTGATCAGGCGCGCGGCCTGTTCGGGGCAGGGCAGCATATCCGGCCCGCAGGGCAAGGGCTGGGGGATAATGCCTTGCTGCGTCAGCCACATGGCATGATTGAAATACCACGGTACCGGCAGGATGATGCCATCGCCGGGGCTGGCAAGGGTGGCGATGGCCGCGCAGAAGGCTTGGTTGCACCCGGATGTGATGGCGATCTGGGCCGCATCAATCGTGCCACCGTAAATCTCTGTCATGCGCATGGCAAGCGCCGCGCGCAGCGCAGGCAGGCCCAGAACCGGGCCGTAAACATGCGTAGCGGGATCGGCAAGTGCTGCGACCATCGCCTCTTGCAGGGGCGCAGGCGGGGGCAGCACTGGCGCGGCCTGACTGAGGTTGAGAAGCGGTTGCTCTGGCGTGAACGCAACCCCCTCCAGCCAGCGGCGGGCCTCCATAACAGGCGGGGCAGGGGTGGCGGCAAGGGCAGGGTTGATCAGCATGGCATGTCCTTTGACGGCTTTGCGCGACGCTATCGCCACCTTGCGCGCGGGGTCAATTGCCAAAGGCGCAGGGTGGCAAATGGCCGTTGAGTTTGGCCGCGTCACATGGCACATGCAAGAGCATGCTGTCTTATCAACATCTATATCATGCGGGCAATCTGGCCGATCTGCACAAACATGCACTGCTTGCATGGGTGCTGGAGTATATGACCGCCAAGGACAAGCCGCTCTCTTACCTTGAAACCCATGCCGGGCGTGGGCTTTATGCGCTTGATGCCCCAGAGGCCCGCAAGACGGGCGAGGCGCAAGCGGGTATTTTGCGGCTGGAGCAAAGCTTTGCGCCGGAGCATCCTTACCGCCGGGCTGTTACGGCCACGCGAAAGGCTCATGGGCCTGCGGCCTATCCCGGATCGCCGTTGATTGCCGCGCATCTGCTGCGCCCGCAAGATGGGCTGACACTGGCCGAACTGCACCCGCAGGAATTTGCCGCGCTGAAACAATCCATGGCGGGGCATTTCGCCTATATCCGCCAATGTGACGGGTTGGAAATGGCGTTGGCGCTTTGCCCGCCCACCCCGCGCCGGGGGGTGCTGATGATCGATCCCTCTTACGAGGTGAAAAGCGATTATGTGACATTGCCCAAGCTGATCACTGATATCCGGCGCAAATGGAATGTGGGGGTTATCCTGCTGTGGTATCCCGTCCTTCTGTCAGAACCCCATGTGCCGATGCTGGCCAGCCTTGCCGCGCAGCACGCTGATCTTGCCGTGTTTGAAACCCGCTTTCCGCCGATCCGAGAGGGCCACCGCATGACAGGCTCTGGCCTTGCGGTGCTCAACGCCCCGTGGGGCATGGCCGAGGAAGCGCGCCGCATTGATGCCCTGATCCGCGCGGGGCAGGGTTAGGGCCTGTGGGCAAGCTATCTGCGCGCGGCCCTGCAACGCCCAGTGTCACGCTTTCGATCGGGCCTATGCAGGGATTTCGCCGGGTGGCTGCCCCCGACAAGTGATTTCACGGCAAAATACCGCTTTTGGCCCAGCTAATCACCGTATTCTCTGTGCCTAACGCTTGTCACAGCCCCCTCTTGCCCTTATAGAGCGGGCACTCAAGACGACCGACAGGTCACACGGCCGGTAAGAACAGGGTCGGGCGCAAGCCGCGGCCTTTATGTGTGTTTTGTTCTTTAGGTGTGGTGCTGCGGTTCTTGAGGCAAACCCAAAGACCGGCGGAGGCAACCGCCCGGCCAGCAACATGACACAAAGGAACCTGATATATATGTGCGCTAAAACAACCATGGAAGAATTCGAGGCCCTGCTGAATGAAAGCCTCGAAATGGACACACCCGATGAGGGCAGTGTTGTTGTCGGCAAGGTTATCGCCATTGAGGCGGGCCAAGCCATCATCGATGTCGGCTACAAGATGGAAGGCCGCGTCGATCTGAAAGAATTTGCCAATCCCGGCGAGGCCCCGCAAGGTGCCGTTGGCGATGAGGTGGAAGTCTATCTTGAGCGCGTCGAAAACTCGCGCGGTGAGGCTGTTGTCAGCCGCGAGAAAGCCCGCCGCGAAGCCGCTTGGGATCGTCTTGAAAAAGCTTATGCCGATGAAGCGCGCGTTGATGGTGCGATCTTTGGCCGCGTGAAGGGTGGCTTCACTGTTGATCTGGGCGGCGCTGTGGCCTTCTTGCCCGGCTCTCAGGTAGATGTGCGCCCTGTGCGCGATGCAGGCCCGCTGATGGGCCTCAAGCAGCCGTTCCAGATTTTGAAAATGGATCGCCGCCGTGGCAATATCGTTGTCTCGCGCCGCGCTATTTTGGAAGAAAGCCGCGCCGAGCAGCGCGCCGAGGTTATTGGCAAATTGGCAGAAGGCCAGATCGCCGATGGCGTGGTCAAGAACATCACCGAATATGGTGCATTCGTTGATCTGGGCGGCGTTGATGGCCTGTTGCATGTCACCGATATGGCATGGCGCCGCGTCAACCACCCGTCCGAGGTTGTGACCATTGGGGAAACGATCAAGGTGCAGGTCATCAAGATCAACAAGGAAACACACCGCATTTCGCTTGGCATCAAGCAGTTGCAAGCCGATCCGTGGGATTCGGTGGAAGTGCAATATGCGCTTGGCACCGTGCATAAAGGCCGCGTGACAAATATCACTGATTACGGCGCATTTGTAGAGCTGGAAGCTGGCGTTGAGGGGCTTGTCCATGTCTCCGAGATGAGCTGGACAAAGAAAAACGTCCATCCCGGCAAGATTGTCTCCACCTCGCAAGAAGTGGATGTCATGGTGCTGGAGATTGATGGCGCGAAACGCCGCGTGAGCCTTGGTCTGAAGCAGACCCAGCGCAACCCGTGGGAAGTATTCGCCGAAAGCCACCCTGTTGGCAGCCAGATCGAAGGCGAGATCAAGAACATTACCGAATTCGGTCTGTTCGTTGGCCTTGAAGGCGATATTGACGGGATGGTGCACCTCTCCGATATCAGCTGGGATCAGCGCGGGGAAGAAGCCATTCAGGATTTCCGCAAGGGCGATATGGTCAATGCGGTTGTCTCGGAAGTCGATGTCGAGCGCGAGCGCATTTCACTGTCCATCAAGGCGCTGGAGAATGACAATTTCTCTGACGCGGTTGAGGGCGTGAAGCGCGGCGCGATTGTAACCTGTGAAGTGACCGCCATTGAAGAAGGCGGCATTGAGGTTGAGTATAACGGCATGAAGAGCTTCATCCGCCGTTCCGATCTGGCCCGCGACCGCGCCGACCAGCGCCCAGAGCGTTTCCAGGTGGGTGACAAGGTTGATGCCCGTGTGACCAGCGTTGACAGCAAGACCCGCCGTCTGGGCCTGTCGATCAAGGCGCGCGAAATCGCCGAAGAGAAAGAAGCGGTCGAGCAGTATGGTTCGTCCGATGCAGGTGCAAGCCTTGGGGATATCCTTGGCGCGGCCCTGAAGGATCGCAACTGATAGCGTGACCTGTCACGCATCATTGCACCAGATGAGAACCCCGGCCTTGCGCCGGGGTTTTTGCTGGCACCGTCTTGCACCTCTGGGCGGCGTTGTGTGTAATTCCCTGTTTCTTCGCGCTACATTTGCGCATATAGTCGGTGCATAATAGTCAGAGCACCCAGCAAGGGTGAGGGCGTCCGACCGGGGGTAACACCACATGATCCGTTCTGAACTGATCCAGATAATTGCAGATGAAAACCCGCATCTCTATCAGCGAGATGTCGAGCGGATTGTAAACACGGTCTTTGGGGAGATTACCGAAGCCCTTGCCCGTGGTGAGCGGGTAGAGCTGCGGGGCTTTGGCGCCTTCTCTGTCAAGAAGCGCGATGCCCGCACCGGGCGCAATCCGCGCACTGGTGAGAGTGTCGATGTGGAGGCAAAGGCCGTTCCATTTTTCAAGACCGGAAAACTGCTGCGTGACCGGTTGAACGGGTTGGAGGGTTAAGGCCACATGATCGCTTATCTGCGCTATGGGTTTGCTGCGGTGATCGCCGTTGTTTTTGTCACAGTGGCTGTCGCAAATCGCGCCATTGTCGAGGTGAAGTTGCTGCCAGATACGCTTGCCGGGTTGCTGGGCTTCAATTTCAGTTTTGCCTTGCCAGTTTTCCTGTTGCTTGGGCTTGCGATTGTGATTGGGCTTTTGCTGGGTTTTGTCTGGGAATGGTTCCGTGAACATGGCTACCGGTCTGAGGCCGCGAAATTGCGCCGCGAAGCGGCGAGCATGTGCTCTGAACTGAAACGCGCCGAGAAAGTTGCGCCGCAAATGCGCAAGGATGATGTCTTGGCTTTGGTCGAGAGCAAGTGATCTGACCAGATGTCCCAGCCGGTACAAGTGAAAATCTGCGGCGTGACAAGCGCCGCTGCGGTGGCGGGTGCTGTGCGCGCGGGCGCGCGCTACCTTGGGTTCAATTTCTACCCGCCCTCACCGCGCTGTCTGACCCCTGAGACGGCACGCGGCCTGATGCTGGATGTGCCGGAAGGGGTGGCAAAAGTTGCGCTTGTGGTTGATCCTACGGATGAGGCGCTTGGGGCATTGCTGCGCGATCTGCCTGTCGATTTCGTGCAATTGCATGGTCATGAAAGCCCTGCGCGCGTGGCGGAAATTCGCGCGCGGTTTGGCTTGCCGATCATAAAGGCCGTGGGCATTGCCGAGGCCGATGATTTGAATGTGCTGGACAGGTTTTTGCCTGTCTGTGATCAGATTTTGGTAGATGCCAAGCCCGCCAAAGGCGCTGCGCTGCCGGGTGGCAATGGCTTGGCTTTCGACTGGCGACTGTTACAAGGGCGCGACTGGCAGCGCCCGTGGCTTTTGGCCGGGGGGCTGACGGCGGATAATGTTGCTGCAGCTATTCGCCTGACAGGGGCACGGCAAGTTGATGTCTCGTCCGGGGTGGAAAGCGCGCCGGGGATAAAAGACCCCGCCGCCATGCATGCCTTTGTCGCGGCGGCGCAATCTGACGAAGGCGCCGCCCAACAGCCGTAAACGGTGCTTACTGTGCTGCGAGTTCCGGGATGGGGCGCGCGATAAAGCCATCGTCTTTGCCGGATGGCGCGCATCTGGAGGGAACACGCGGGCCGTCCATGCTGAGCAGCGCTTCCAACCCCGAATTGCACGATACCAGTTCCGAGAGATAGAGTTCATCAAGCGCCGAATAAAAAGCTTCCACGGCCCGCGACAGATGGGGGCGCATGATGCAATGCGCTTTCAAGGGGCAGGTATTGTGGTCGGAAAAGCATTCAATGAAGGGCAATTCCGATTCGAAGGCCCGAAACACCGCCCCCACGCTGATTGACGAGGCCGCGCGGGCCAGATGAAACCCCCCATGCCGCCCACGCAATGTTGTGATGAACCCTTCTTGCGCCAGCTTGTTGATAACCTGTGCAAGATGGTTTTCCGAGGCATTTACAGCGCTTGCGGCATCTTGCTTGCGCACCAGCCTGTCCTTGTTGACGGCGCAGAACATTAACGTTCGCAACGCTAGATTTGTGCGTGTTGTCAGTCGCATAGGTAATACTCCTCATATGTGGAGGGCCGCATGCCTCCATGACAAATTCTTCCCCTCAGAGTCGCAATATCGGCGGGTTTTGTCTGTGCGGCCTTGATCCGTATCAATTGGGCGTTGCGCGTACTGTGTTATTTTGCCGCAGCCGGATTCATTCCATTATTTGATGTAGATCAAAGATGTGAATATGTATATCTTTGATTGTGAACATATGTATGCAATACCCGGGAGGAGCGCATGATGGATTTCGAAAAGATCGCAGCCAGCCGCAGGGGCTTCATGGGCCTTGCAGGGGCGGGCGGCGCAGCGCTGGCCTTTGGGGCGGGCACGGCGCAGGCGGCCAAGCAACGCACAAGCGCGCGTATCCTTATTCTGGGCGCAGGTGCTGGCGGCGCGGCGATTGCCAACCGTCTGACAGAGCGGTTGGACGGGGCGCAGATTACCATTCTGGATGGGCGCGCACAGCATTGGTATCAGCCGGGATTTACACTGATCGCGGCAGGGCTGCGCAAGGCTGATTATGCCATCTCCTCGACCGAGCAATGGTTGCCGCGCGGGATCACCTATATCAACGAATACGCAGCCGAGCTTGACCCGGAATCCAACCGTGTCACCACCACCGGCGGGCAGCGCATCGAGTATGATTATCTGATTGTGGCCACTGGCCTTGTGCTGGACTGGGATGCAATCGAAGGGTTTGATCTGTCCATGGTGGGGCCTGAAAACGGGGTCTCTGCCCATTATGCCAGCCCGGAAGCGGCCGAAAAAAGTTGGCTCGCGCTGGATAAATTCACCGATGAGGGCGGCGTGGGCATGTTTGGCCGCCCGGCTACCGAGATGAAATGTGCAGGCGCCCCGGTCAAGATATGCTTTCTGGCCGAAGATATCGCCACAACCAAGGGCAATCGTGGCAAATGTGAATTTGTCTATAACGCTCAGGCGCAAAACCTGTTTGGCGTGCCTGTGATCCATCATCGCGTACGCCAGATCATGGATGAGCGCGATATCACCTATCGCTATCAGCATGTGCTCAAGAGCATTGATCTGGGCGCGAAAACCGCGACCTATGCTTTGCCCGAAGGCGCAGAGGTGACCGATAAGTGGGATTTCATCAATATCGTTCCACCGCAGCGCGCACCTCAGGTGATTCGCGATTCGGGCCTGTCATGGGCCGAGCGCTGGATGGATCAGGGCTGGATCGAGGTTGATATGCAAACCCTGCGCCATGCCCGCTATTCCAATGTGTTCGGGATTGGCGATATCAATGGCGTGCCCAAGGGCAAGACCGCAGCCAGCGTGAAATTCCATA
Source organism: Roseinatronobacter sp. (assembly GCA_022565265.1). Classification (GTDB taxonomy): domain Bacteria; phylum Pseudomonadota; class Alphaproteobacteria; order Rhodobacterales; family Rhodobacteraceae; genus Roseinatronobacter. The sequence continues at coordinate 18,286 of JAIUNA010000030.1, forward strand.
TCCCCGTTGTTGAAGACCATCTTGTCTCTGAAATCGCGGGGCGCGAAGGGACACGGCGCTATGATGGCTATACATCCTGCCCGCTGATCACCCGGATTGGCCGCGCGATGCTGGTGGAATTTGATTATCAGGACAATCTGACCCCGTCTTTCCCCGGTGTCATTGCCCCGCTGGAAGAGCTGTGGATTTCCTGGTTGATGAAGGAAGTTGCGCTCAAAGCCACATATAACGCCATGCTGCGTGGCCGTGCCTGAGGCAAAGGGGGGGGGGGGGGGGCGGCGGCCCCCCCCCCC